>JAUWDN010000100.1 GCA_030608765.1 Promethearchaeota archaeon | reverse complement strand
GTCAGCACCAATTTTATCCCCTTGTTTTAATAAGATAATATCTCCTGGCACGAGCTCTCTTGTAGGAATCTCAAATTGAATTCCATCTCTTAAAACAATTGATTTTAACGCAGCTATTTGCCTTAGAGATTCCAGCGCTTTTTGAGCTCTAAATTGCTGAGTAATAACTGTTATCGAATTAATAGCCACTACAGTAAAAGTGATAATTGTTGAAGTCTGATCTCCAAGAATTAATACAATTCCTCCCGAAATTAGCAATATTATTATTAGGAAATTAAAGATTGGTGCTAAGTATATTTTCCATAGTGATTTTTTAATCTTTGGTAATTCATTATACCCATATTTAAGAAATCTGGGTTCGATATCAGCTGTATTCAAACCCAAATTAGGATCCGTCTTAAATTGGGCAATTAAATTATCAATTGATTGAAAATAGGCTATATCAGAAGAAGGTTGGGTTTGATTCATTTCAATATCTATCTCTCATTTAGATTACATCGAATACTATTAAATAGTGATTTAAACATTTTTAATTATATATTCTTTTCTCTAAATAACTTCGCATATTTCAATTCGAAACATATTAATAATCAATTGAAGTATAATATCAATGTGCCAATTTCATCAAAAAAAATAAATTTAGCTCTTCTTATTGGAGTAGTTCTTTTTATTATTGGTACATCTTCAATTGTTTTCTATTTTATAATGTGTTCTGTTATTGAGATTATAATATCTCCTTTTTATATAATTATTGGATGGATATTATTCGTTATTGGAGGAATTTCTATTTTAATCACACCAAGGAAGTTTTATCATAAGATAATTAGGAATAATAAGAAACCCTTAGAAATAGAATTACTGATTATAGGTTTATGTGGAATGTTATTATGTACTATTATGTCTATGGTCGCTGATATTTACATTTATAGAAATGATGGGGTATTTCCCTTTCGAACATTATTAGTTTTTACTGCTGGTTTTGTAGGATTTATTATAGTAAAAATAATACGGAAAAAAAAGATTAAAATCTGATTTTATTACATGCGAAATTATTACATGCGTTATAACTAAATTAATTAGAGACTAAAATCTTGAGGATCTCCCAAAATATCGACTAATACGTGATATTTTTTTCTAATTGTTGTACTTGAAAATCTGCTAGTTTGTTCAACAATACTTTGGGTAAAAATTTTGCGATTATCTAATGTCTGTCCTATATAATAAATCAATCCGGCTGTGAACGCTTTATAATTTAAGTTTTGAATTTTCTCGTATGGAATTACGCTTAAAATTTTAACCGCTAACAATTGCATATCCATCTTCAATTCGTTGTAATCTAGCTCCTTGGCAAAGTGTTGTCTAACTCTTTCGTATTTAATATTGTTTAAGTCTTTTTGGAAAAGAATTTTAATTTTATTCTTAATTTCCTGTTCTAAATTTACAGCGTTTTTATAACCCTTTAATCTTTTGTCTGTTCGTTTAACTTTTGTCATAGCGTTGTTAAGCATCTTTTTGTTTATTTTGTGTCCCAATTCCTTAGAAGCTTCAATGAAATCTTCAATTCTAACGTTAGTTGTTTCTTTGATCTCCATCCAAATAATCGCCAGAAATATAATGACCATATTTTCGTAAGTTTGACGATGATACTTGTTATATCGTAAGTATTTATCCTTTATCTCAAGATATTTAGATTTATCAATATTTAATCCAATACCATAACCCTTCAACATACTAATAGTTTTCTTCTGTTCAGTAAAACTACTTTGCGAATCTTGAAACCATTTGCTTAAAGTTTTTATCTGCTCATACCGCTTCCTTGTATCTGGATCTTGGATTGCTTTAGAATCGCTTACTCTTATTTTTCGCTCGTATTCTATTTGAGAATCAGAATAAAAATCTGGAGCAGGAGTTCTTTCGAAAGCGATTTTATCTTTTTCAATTAAACCACAATTTTGACATACAAAGAAACCCCCTTCTTGTCTTAGATTCTTATGTTTACATTCGATATTTTTCTTAGACTCTTTCTTATTACTCTTCAAGAATTTATCAATTAATTGGTTTTATTTTATTAATTTTTGCTGTAGTTCAAAAAAAATATTAGTTTCTAATATATAAATTTTTTATATAAAACCATCAAATTAAATATATATATAAAAGATTCTAAACAAAATATAAAGTAATAATTTATTATTTAAAAATATCGAGCTAGTAAAAAATGGAGCGTAAAGTAGTTTTAAAGTGGTTAAAAATTTTTAGCGCTAGTTTCTTAATTCTTTCTATAGTTGAACTCCTTGATCTAATTTTATTTAGTTTCTTAATTAATTTAAATTTAGATGACACGCATTACAACGTATTCAGCGTAATTTTTCAATCGGGTTTTATGACTATCCACGCTAAGCTTTTATGGATCATTCTATTATGTGTGATTTGTAGTTATATTGTTTTATCGCTTTCAATTTTTAAAGTAGCAAAGAAAAATATAATTGAAAGCCATACATTTGCTAAATTTTTACTACTTATTGGTTTGTTTCTAGTAATTGGGGGCTTTATTAAAACCAATTTTGTCGTTTTACTGGGTAATAGCTATATTAATATGGGTATAACTAATATCAAATTTCAACACGCGCTTTATACCCCATCCATTACACCTGTAATTGGAGCTATAATGTGGGTTTATTTTACTTTTGTTATTAGTTGTTTCTTAACCTCAGGTTTAATCTTTGGTGGCGTAGGGCTCAAGTGGATGCTTCTTATCCAAGAAGAAAAAGAAGAAGAAACTTCCAATAAATAAAACTAATATACTACTTCAAACTTTATCATTTCGAGAAAAAAAAAAAGAAAATAGAACTTTTACTTGATCAAGTTTATTTAGTTGGTTTTAGATCAACTAAAGCTTACCTTTAATTTGCTTGGCTCTAGATCTTAAAGTGACCTCTGTGATCTTTGCAATATTTGCCACCAACGATTGCGTTCGGCGCAATCCGCCATCCTTTGATGCGATATAAATGCACGCTGCGGCTAACCCTTTAGGATCCTTCCCTGTTCGCGCTAAACCGTTCTTAGATGCCGTTCTTAACATGTTGATTGCGACTTTTTGTACTTGCATTGGTAGGTCTAATTCGTTTCCGAATCGAAAAACTAAACTTTCAGCAGTGATAGGCTGATACCGAAGACCTAAACTAGGAAGTACTTCTCTGATAATCATAGCCAAACTTCTATGAACTGTTCTTCTAGGGGTTAAGGAAGCCTCACACACTTCGTCTAACAATCGTGGGAAGTCATGAACTCTAATTGCTGCGTATAAAGAACCTGCTATGAAACCGTTGATCGATCTTCCCATTGTTAACTTTTTTTTGGCAACAATACTATAAATCTTCCAGGCAGTTTCTGAAATGTATTCTGGAATGTTTAATTTTGAAGTTAACATTTTTAGTTTGGGTTTGGCTTCCCAGAAGTTTCTCTCTATGCTAGAAATTAACGAGTTTTGAATTTTAGATAAACGTGAAAATAGAGCTTGTTCTTTAGGACCTATTGATTTGCCTTTTGAATCGGTTTTTGTAGTTGGAAGCATTGTTCTTGGACCAAAATCTCGCCAACGAGGTTCGGTTCTTCTTCTATTTTGTATTTCTTCCACAGTGTAGGCTCTTCTCTCATTACCTACATATGTTCGCTCTTTAATCATACCACAATTTAGGCAAACTTTATTACCATCGCGTTCTTCGATGGATGGATTAGTACAACACTCAACATTTTGAGTAGACGGCAAATTATCTTGATCAATATTTTTAGATTTAATGAGATCACGGTAATTGCTATTATAATTCATAGTAAATCACAAAAAATATATCAGTAACATAACACCATCTAAACATAAAATTATATATAAAAATTAGATGTAGTTACGACTTTAATAATGTAATAATATCCTTATATCCAATCTGCATTTATAAATCTTTGTCTTGAAAATTATACCAGACGATAAAAGGGGAATAAAATGGGAAGATCATAATAACATTATATCCATCGTGTGTCAATACCTACGAAAAAACGGTAAGGTTTTAGAGCATCGTCTCTCTAAATATAAGTAAATAAATTAATAAATATGGTTTAAGAAATGGATTTTTACGAAGTAGTGAGAAAAAGAAGGAGTTATAGAGTGTTTAAACCTGATATGCCAGAAGAAGATAAGGTTAATCGAATTTTAGAGGCTGCTAGGTTGGCTCCAACTTGGGCAAATATGCAAGGAATGCATTACATTGTTGTTAAAGAGCCAAAAACCGTGAAAAGGATATGGGAAGGTATTGGTCAAACAAAAAGGTTTGTCGATGCTCCAATGTTTGTTGTAGGAGTAATTTCTAAGTCTGGTTCAGGAATAAATTTAAGTGGAATAAAATATTTTCCTTTAGATTGTGGAATTTGCTTTGAGCATCTGATTTTAGCTGCAACCGCTGAGGGTTTAGCAACTTGTTGGATTGGCGCGTTTAATGAAATCAAAATAAAAGAGATTCTTGAAATCCCTAATAAATTCAGAGTCCTAGCTTTAACTCCTTTAGGTTACCCCATCAAAGAAAAAGGAGAAGTTATAAACCGCAAATCTTTTGAAGAAATTGTGCATTTTGATAAATTCTAATTTTTTTTTTTAAAATCCCATTCCACGAAGGGGTAAAGGTAAAATAACTTCAAATTTTATTTTACTTATGCAAATTGTTAGAATCAATGTTAAATCACGCAAAATCGATTACGAAGAAATAACAAACGATTCAAAATATTATTTATTAGGTGCTCGAGGGTTAACTTCACAAATCGTTCACGACGAGGTTCCTCCCAGAAGTGATCCGTTCGGACCAGAAAACAAACTTATTGTGGCAAATGGGATACTTACGGGAAGTCCATTCCCAAATTCTGCTCGCACTTCAGTCGGTGCTAAAAGCCCATTAACAAACGGTATAAAAGAAGCAAATGTGGGAGGCAGACCTTCATTTATGCTCGCTAAACATGGTATAAGAGCCTTAGTCTTTGAAGATATATCCTCAGAATTAAAAATACTCTTAATTAACGAGAAAGGAATTGAATTATTACCAGGTAATGAATATAAAGGATTAGGGAACTACGAGCTACATCGAAAGCTAACAGGTAAGTACGGAGAAAATATAGGAATTTATTCTATAGGACCTGCTGGCGAAAATAAGATGCTGTCGGCAACTGTTGCTGCTAACGACTTAGAAGGGTATCCAAGTAGACACGCTGCTCGTGGAGGTTTAGGCGCAGTCATGGGCGTAAAAGGGATCAAGGCTATTATAATTATCCCTTCTAAAGAATCGAAAGTAAAAATACACAATTTAAAGAAGTTTCGAGAGGCTTCTACTCCCTTTACTAAACATTTAGCGGAAACTAAGAAAGTTTTTTCAACATTTGGGACAGCATTAATGATGAGAGCTATGAGTGAGCGTCAAGGTATCCCTACAAAAAATTTTCGGATGGGATCTTTTGATAAGATTTCTGAGATTTCTGGAGAAAAGCTGCACGAACTTGTAATGGCTAGGGGAGGAAAGAAAGGTTTAGCTTGTTCTCCTTATTGTGTAATCAAATGCTCCAATTTAATTGTAGATGAAGATGGAAACCATGTAACTTCAAGTTTTGAATACGAAACAATGGCGTTAAACGGTACAAATTTATTGATTGATAATCTAGACAGTTT
>JAUWDN010000029.1 GCA_030608765.1 Promethearchaeota archaeon | reverse complement strand
AATTCGATGGCTCATTTTGTGCTCAGTTGATTAAATATTAGAAAATTAATCTTTAAAATTGCCCAAAACTTAAATATTTTTTCGATTTATTTTAAAGTCTTATCATATTGTGCTTAGAAACTAATCAGAGGGGATAGCAGTGAAATCATCTCTTAACTTAAAATTAAAGTGTAAACCATTGTATATCCTAAAATAATGAAAAAGTGAATCGTTGCGAAAAGGGCACCGTTTTTTAGTAAGCGCTTGTAATTTAAATTCACCACTTTGTATTTTTTTGCTAATGTCAAGGTGAGAAGATCACATGCCGAACCTTGTGGTAAAAAATTACCTGCCATATTAACACCACTTATAAAAGCTATAATGATGGGGTTAGGAAAAAACCCATTTCCTGATTCTATGAATGTCGAAAAAATCGGGAGAAGGATGATGGTAACGGGCGTACCGGCAAGAAATGCAGACAAAAGAGAAGAAATGCCTAATGTTATCAATACGGCTAGATAAATGTTTTCATTTAGCAAATTTACTAAACCTGAGGAAACTAACTCTGAAAAGCCAAAATGTGATAATGAATTCGAAAGAAGGAACAAGACCGCAAACACAATAATGATTCTCCACACGATATCGTTCTTGATGTCCGAGAAACTAGTATCCTTATAGTGAATTAGAAGAAGAATAGCTGCAGAGATGATCGCGACAAGGGCAGGGTCAAATCCTAAGATCATTAGCAGGAAAGTCGCTAGAACAACGATAATTGTCATAATAAAGTACTTTTTATTCTCGATGACAATTTTGGGGTCGAGCATTGATATTAGTATCTTCTTGTTTTTTTCAGTTGGTTTTTCTTCTTTTTTTAAGATGAACCTATCCATCAAGAATATGGTGGTTATTAACGTGATTAAGAACAAAATACCCATGTTGGCAAGGTACTCACCAAAGCCCCATTCAAACGCCTCGCCGATTATCAAATTTTTTAAACTCGAAACAGGCGTGAGTATCGCGCCGATGTTTATAGTAATGGTCATTCCCATCATGTAGGTGCCAGCAGGTATCTCTAAAGCTCGACACGTCCTGTAGATCAATGGAACCATTATCAAAGAGAGGGTTAAATCCTCAATAAAGGCAACCATAGTGCCTGTAAACAGGCAAATCATAAAAAAAAATAGTCGATTATCCCCTTTCGTAATATGTATCAATTTAATGGCGAGATATTCTAAAACTCGGTCATGAGTTGCAAAATAGATGATTATTTGCATTGCAAAGATGAAGATTAATGTGTTAAAATTTATAAATCCTAGAATTTCTCCCGTTTCGAGGTTGCCAAATTCGCTCATTGAAACTACTGCGATTGCACCTATAATTAATGCAATAGGGAAATAATCAAATTTATTTTGAGAAAAGAAAGCCATCAAAATCGCAAATAAAACTAAGATTAAAATTATAACTGGGAGGTTCATTCAATTAATTGAAATGGTTTTTGTTTTAAAAAATATCACATATTTCGGAAATTTGAAATCTCCAGTCAGGTTTAGTTTTTAGTTATAGTGATAATTTTTATTATTAGGCGCTGCGTGTTAGATTGACTATGATTCTATATCAAGTTCTTCTAATTTTGTGACAAATTCATCGATCTTCTCATTAAATATCTCGAAAAGTTTACTAATTAATACCTTGTATTCTAAAACTCCATCACTCTCTATTGAAAGGATATAGACATCTTCTATTGAACTAACTTTTATCTTACCTTCTGAATTATTCTCACAAGACTTGCATAAGGTGCAATACTTCCAATAGTCCTCTATTATTTTTAAAGATTCATTGTTAGTTAATTTAAATAGTTTTTCAGGACACATTTTAACTATTAAGCGGTTTTCCTCAGCATTTTTTAATTTGTTTCCATCAAATTCAACTAAAGGATAATATTTATAAGCCACATTTGAAACCGCTTGCCATTTCGCGTGATCTTTAGCCAGACCTAAGATTGCATAAGCTTCGATAATCACTTTATTGTTTTTATCAATCTTAACAATCGGGATATTTGGATCAACGGGAATTATTTTAGGGTCATTTGATTTTAAATCACCCGAGAATATTTCTAACGGGATATTAGTGTTATTAGTAATTTCACAGGTTAGAGAAACTTGGCATAATGGGCACCCAAATCCGCCACATTCGCATTCTCGTGGCAATTTGTATACATCTAAATCTGTTTTAAGAGGAATAAGTCCTAGTCTATGTGAAATAATTTCGTCATATAAAGGAGAATCATTTTTTAAAATAATAACCTCGTCTATCGCCATGACGGGTATTTCTGTAAGTATAATTCGTCTTAAAGCGTTAATCATCTCAATAGAGATACCTTTAATTACCAATACCAACTTATGTTCAGTTTGCTCAAGAATATCCAGTTTTAGGGGGATCATAGTCTAAAATAACTCTTACAATTGTAAATAATGCATTAACTACTTGTAGAAGTATGTAATTTAAGATAAATTTTACTATTTAAATTAAAAAAATATAAGAAAAAGGATTAATAAAATTTCAAGTATTCATAGGCTTTGTTTGGAGATTGAAAACAATAACGAATTTCTTGAAAGCCTTTTTTAAAATCAGCAACTTCTTGTTTTACTTTTTTAGGATCCTTTTTGTCAATTAGTAAATCTTTGAAAAAATCTGCTATATCTATCATTTCACTTTTACCCATTCCGAGACGGGTAACTTCTGAAGTTCCCAACCTTAAACCACCTGGGTTTTTATAGTGTCTTCCTTGTGCGATATCCCAAGGTAAGAGGTTTCTATTGATAATAATATTTGCATCTTCTACTAACCTCTCAATATCTCCACCTAAACCAATAGATTTTTCAAAATTAGTAATGTCAACAACAACTTGGTGCGATTCAGTAAACCCTTTATGTTCCATAAGCACATTCATACCCCTTTCGTATAACGCCTGTCCTAGAGCTTTTGCGTTGTCAATTACATTTTTATGGTAATCTTTACCAAATTCTAACATCTCTGCTAATGCTATAGCCAAACCTGCAACGTTATGCAAATGATGGTTAGATAATAAAGCAGGAAACATGCAAGGTTTTAATATTTCAATCAAGTCTTCTCTATTTGATACGAGTGCTCCATGTTGAGGACCTGGAAGTGTTTTATGGGTACTCATAGTCATCGCATCTGCTCCTTCTCTTAAAGGATCTTGAAAGTAACCAGAACCTATCAAACCAGCTACATGAGCTGCATCATAACCAATGTTAGCACCTACTTCTTTTGCTACTTCACTAAGCTCTTTGACGGGGTGAGGAAAAAGAAATACAGACCCCCCAAATAACACCATTTCGGGTTTAACTTCTCTTATAATTTTCGCTGTAGCGTCAGGATCGATATTCATTTCATCACTATCAAATGCCATATATTCAATATTCAATCCACGTACGGTACCAGCAGTTCCATAAATTGCCATCCCGCTCTTTGTGAATTTCGGAGCATGGGATATATGTCCCCCCTTAGGAATTGGCATTATTAGCATTTTTCCGTTGTTTTCTGAAGTGAAGGCATTGTACATTGCCAAATTTGCAACTACACCAGATATGGGTCTTACATCAGCATGAACGCATTTGAAATATTCTTTTGCGAGTTCCATACAGATATCTTCAACAATATCAATATACTTACACCCCGCATAAACACGCTCTCCAACCCATCCCTCTGCGTATCTATGAGAAAAATCGCTATTGCAAGCCTCATCAACCGCGGGACTAGTAATATTTTCTGAAGCTATCAGTGGGATTGAATTATTGAATAATTTGTTATGTTCAATTAGGATATTTCTAATTTCTTCTACTTTCTTTTTCAATTTTTATCAAATCAATTTCTTATTTTAATTCTAATCTTAAACAAAAATAAAATTCCAATTGTTTTAAACCTTTTGGCAAATTTGTAAGTTTTAAGAGGTAAATACGCTTAGATAGAGCATTCTCTAAGAAGTATTTATTAGAAAGAATCGGTAATTCAAAATAAAGCCTCTCAACCATATAAAAATAGATTATGATAAATCTTTTTGTCTGATTTACGATTTAGGTCTAGTTTATATTAGTTAATCAATCAAATGTTTTACTCTTTAGACCTTTCAAGGATTAAACGAGCTTCATATAGGTTTAGTTTTCTACCAGACTTTTGCTTTTCTAAAGCAGTTGCTAGTTTAGCTTGTTTTAACTTTTCAAGCTCTTGATTTCTAACTGTACTATGTCTTCTAGGCGCTCTATGCTTTTTGGATGCATAACTTGGGCGTTTCCCTTTTGATTCTTTTTTCCTTTTACTCATAACCCGTAGAAATTTTTCATGGTAAGCATCAGCGGCTTTTTTATTCTCAATTAATTCTTCTTCTAAAGATTTCTTTTTTTCTCTTAATTCATTGACCGATTGATAAATGTCATGCATTTTCGCATGGTAATCTTGAGATTTAGTTGACCACTTATTTAATTGTTCATAAATCTTATTCAAATTTATTTTAACAATTTGAATTTTGCGTTCTATTTTAAAAAAATCGCTGTTCTGTTGCTCAGCTAAGAACTCTTGTTTAACTTGAGCTAGTTCTCTAATTTTATCTACCATTGCATTTTCTTCAAGAATATCTAAATTCTCGATTTCAATTCTTCTCTCTAAATTATCGATTTTCTTATCAATTTGTTTGATAGACACATACTTTTCAGTTTTCTTACCCTTTCTACTTTCTTTAAGAATGATTCTTCTTTCTTCGATGAATTTATCTAAAATGTTCTTATATTCTATTTTTTTGTCTTTTAATTTCTTTACCTTACTATTCCAATAATCCCGCTTTTTTTTGTAATCCTGTTTTGCAAGATTTAAATTTTCCTCGATTTTTACATCAATTTCTTGTAATTGATTAATAAACAATTTAGTCTTCTTATTTAAATCGTCCCTTTTTTGTCTAAATTCTTCAATTTGAAGTTGAAGTTCTTTAAAAGAGTTTTTTGAACTTTGGGATATATTCGTGTTAGCCCTACTCATAGATAAATTCATTAACGAGTATTTATAAAAAAGGTTGCATAAACAATGAATGATTCAATCTATCATTGATTTAATATTTTTTGTAAAATTCCGTTTAAATTTTTCTTTAAGTGAAGAAAAATTACAATTGTGTAAAAATAATAATTCGAAAACCTTAGAACTATACTAATATTATATGAAACAATCGAATTTTGGAAAATTGAGCTAATTATGACAGAAGAAATAATAAAAGAGGATGATTTAATTTACCTAATTCTTGATAATAGGAGAAAGTGGTTGGTTAAAGTAGAAGAAGGTGGTGAATTTCAAACTCATAAAGGTATAATAAAATTTGATGAAATTATAGGTAAACCGTTTGGTTCTGTAGTTTTTTCCCAACCTTATGAAACTCAAGGATATAAATTCTATGTTCTTAAACCCTTACCGTCTGATTATGTAATCTATATGAGTCGTAAAACTCAAATAATATATCCAGAGGACGCTGGATTAATCCTGATTTACTCTGGGATCGGACCTGGTAGTAAGGTTATTGAAGCTGGTTGTGGTTCTGGTGCATTAACATGCATTTTAGGAAATTATGTTCGACCTGATGGATATATTTTTTCC
This sequence comes from Promethearchaeota archaeon, assembly GCA_030608765.1. Next base: position 2,491 of record JAUWDN010000029.1, on the reverse strand, counting down.
TATGATATTCGAAAAAAAAGTTTAAAAAGGGCTTTAAGTAATGTTCTTAAGGCTAACTTACAAGATTTTGTGTCAATTCAATATGGAGATATTTTGATTGATGATCTCGGACATAATAATGTTGACTCAGTTGTTTTAGATATGCCTCAACCTTGGAAGGCGATAGAACGAATTAAAAGTTATCTCAAACTCAGTGGAACCTTAGTATCTTTTTCACCAACGATAGAACAAGTTAAAAAAACAACTTTTGCTCTACAAGAAAATGGATTTTATGAAATAAATACATATGAATTAATAAAAAGGAAATTTCAAGTAAAAAAAAACGCAACCCATCCCGAAGTTCGAATGATTGGGCATACGGGCTACATGACGTTTGGCAGAAAAATCAAGGATGTTAGAAATCCCTATCGAGAAAAGAAACCAAAACAAGACGAATTTGTAAAATTAAACGGTATGCCTTTAAGGGGTGATGATGTTCAATGATAGATTATTCTGACTTCACAAATTTAGATATACGCGTTGGTTTAATTAAGGTTTGTGAAATTATTCCCAAATCTAAGCATCTATATCGATTATTGGTTGATTGCGGAGAAACCAATTTAAGACAAATTATAACAGGAATTTCTAAGTTTTATTCGTCGAAGGAATTAATCAACAAGAAAATAGTCGTTTTAACAAATCTCAAACCAAAAAACATCATGGGATTAGAAAGTCAAGGAATGCTTTTAGCAGCTGACTTTAATGGTGAGCCTTTTTTATTAAAAATTGACGAGAGGAATGGCAAGAACATCCCAGTTGGGAGCGTAGTAAAATAATTAAAATCCTTTTAATTTAACTCCTGTTTGAAATTCTTTCTTTTTCTTATATCTCTCCGTTTTAAAGTAATGTCTCTTTTTCTCGGGTAAAATATCATAATATTTTCTTAATATATCTTCGACAAATGCTTTTGTCTCTTTATTTGGGATCTTAATTGGGTTAGATAAAGTTGCTAGAATTTCCTTATCTTTAGCGTCAGAAGTAAGTCCTATATTTTTTAATGGAATATGGAATGAATGGACAAAATATCCTTTAGTCTTCTCTTCGTGAGCAATTACTTTCAAAATATTTACTACTTCTTTTTTTATTTTAATCTCAAGAATTTTCTTTCCTGGACGCACGATTATTGTAACATAATCAGGAATTTCATTTTTCGAATCGTGAATTTTTTTTAAGAATTCCTTTAACTTTTCACTCATTTTATTTCAAGAAGCTAATAAACACTGTAATATATATAGTTTTAAATTAATATAATTAATTAAATTTATTATTAAAAATAACTAAAGAGTGAAAGTAATCATGACCGTTGTTTTAGAAAAATTTGAAATAAAATCAAAAGCGTATTGCGATGTAATAAATATTACTTCTCAAGTTCAAAAGGCGATCGAAAGAAGTGGGTTGAAAAATGGAATCGTTAATGTTCATGTTGCGGGTTCCACTGGTGCAATATCAACTGTCGAATACGAACCCGGATTAGTCCAACACGATATCGAAGAATTTTTAGAAGAAATAATCCCTTATAAAAAAAATTATGCACACCACAAAACCTGGCACGATTATAATGGAGCAGGGCATTTAAGAAGCTTTCTCCTCAAAACTTCCCAAACATTCCCGTTTCATAATAAGAAGTTAATCCTCGGGACGTGGCAAAATATAGTTTTCGTGGAGAATGACGAAAAAAATCGAGTTCGTGAAATTTTTTTAACCATGATTGGAGAATAGGGAGAGCTCTAAGTGTTATTAATCCTTCGGTTTTAGACGCTTCTTAACAACAAGGATAATTGCAACAGATGCTAAACCTATTCCGCCAATTACACCAATTATAATTGGAAGTAAATTTGGTGGGGATTTTGCTATAGATTTTATTATTATTACCATGTTATATCCAATATTCCCTAAAGTATCATTTGCATAAAATATGATAGTAATTTCACCTTCTGGGAGAAGCTCCCAAAGTACTTGGTTAATAGAAGTATTTATGATGAAGGTTACATTTGTCAATCCATTATCTACGGTATACCACATTGTATCTAAATAGTGATCTACAACTTCAATGATGAAGTTTGGTGTATTAACTCCGAAAATTTCATTTGGTTGTGGTGATACGATTATTATAATTGGTTCATTTTCATCCCATATTGGGAGCAAATCTTGAATTAATGGTATTAAACTTATATTGTAAGGGGTATCACCAATACCATCATTATTAGCATCAGTACCCGAGTAATCATCCCAATAATTTCCTACATCAGAATTGTTCCAATTATTATTGATTCCTTCATCAATTGCATGCTGTAGGTTCTGGAGGAAATAATTGTTATATAACAGATTTTCATTAGATGATATGTTCACGCCATAATCCCCGTTATTCTCTATTTTATTTCCCTCGATAATGTTATATTTGCTATTATTATAGAGAAGTATACCTGTATCAGAATTATTATATATCTTATTC
>JAUWDN010000022.1 GCA_030608765.1 Promethearchaeota archaeon | reverse complement strand
ATAAAAGTGTGCAGAGTTAAGGTTATCAAATAAGTTTTCCTAATACCAATTTTCTTAGCAAGAGTGGTCCAAATTGGGGTGAAAATAATGGTGCATACGGCGTATCCTAAACTTGGTATAGCACCGGCTTCAATTGGCAGATCTAAATAATATATAAGGAAATAGTTCATCCCATACAACATACAAGCTCCTGCTGTGGCCCAAAGTAGATAAGAGAAAATTAATCCTACCCAAATTTTATCTTTAAATAAATTTTTCAAAACTTCCTTAAACGGGGATGAACTTCTGCCTGCTTGGTCTAATCCTGCTCTGAATTCTTTCCTTTCTTTACTTTCACGCACGCTTCTTAAGTATGGAATAAATAATAAGTATGCCAAGAAAACAAATATGATAGTTCTTATCAAATATGCTGGTTGACTTAATGCACCTCCAAGAATCCCAAGCATTATTGGTGAAATGACAGAGAAAATGATTGTTACTAAACCTCCAATCATGGCTCCAATGGCAACAGCTTTTCTTCGAGAAGAATCATCTCGAAACAAATCGGGATACAACGAAGCATGATTTACTTCGAGGAAAGTTAGGAAACTTTCGTACACGACCATCATAATTATTATCCATATAGCATTTGTAACCACAGCTGAAATATCTGCAACTTGAACAAACGATAAGATTATGAATATTGGTCCTATTGATCCTCCCACTGCTATCCACAAAAATCGTTTACCAAATCGAGCAGTGAATTTTTTTGATCTATCAGTAAAATATCCAATTAATGGGTCATTAAAAGCATCTACCAGAGAGTAAACAAGAAAAATGAGCGTAACTACAATAGGAGGGATAAATAGAACAGAAGTAGCATAAAACTGTAGATTCCCCCACATCATAAATAGTAGAGCCGCCATAGGCGCTTGTAACGAAAAACCTAAGATCTTTTTAGTTGGTATTTCACCAAATCGAGCATCTGTTGAATCTTTTGACATTTTTATTCATCTTATTTTGTTTTGTTTTTTTCTCTATAATTAAAGTAATTACAAATTAGACTAAGTTCTATATAAATGATTATTTAATTTCTAAAATATGAGAATTTTCTTAGAAAAAGGTTAAGTCTAACCTAATCTTAAAAAAAAAAAAGAATTTGAGTATTAATTTCCTTAACTTTTATTGGATAGTGTAAAATACACTGCAAAAACAAGGTAAGCTCCCATAGGAATTAATAGAATCAAAAAATCTCTTGGTAAAAATACTTCAACTTGAAGAATCATCGAAATAAAGCTTATTACTAGAAATCCCGTCCATACACCTACTATCTTTGTATTTATTGGCCTTTTAATGACAAAATGTAGTATTATAGCGGCAATCCCGTAAAATATTATTACGATAAGCGGTATAGGAATCCAGAAACCTTGCAACCAGAAGGTTAATAAGAAAAAGCAAGGAAACAAGATGAAAAAATTAAGGTAATATAATATCCTTCTTGTTAAATCATCTTGATGATCAATCTTATACCAGATTATGCCTAACCAAATAAATACAATCCACAACACTGCTAAATCTATTAGATCAAAAGGATTGAAGGGAACATTCATTCCATAATGAGAACCCCACCAAGCAGTAACCATTCCAAATCCCAATATCTGGGTTAGTAATATGTGCCATGTTGATTTTCCAATTAAAGAAATTGTCCTCGAAATTTTTGCTTTTGAAGTCTTGGGTAATAATTTGAGCGCAAGCAAAACTAAGAATGCTGAGTACGGAAAGACTATGAAATGATAGTCTCCTCTTAGGAGAGGTGTGCCATCAAACCTGAATCGAAAGCCAAAAAATTGGTATATTACAAGGTATACTAAACTAAGGGGATATAAAAACCACATAAAAAAGTTATGTTTACTTTGAAGGTTATGATCTTGAGAAAACCACATGCCCAAACCGACTGCAGAAAGATAAAACAAGATACTGTTCATGAACACGCTTAAGTAATGTACTTCTTCCCAAGTTGTAATATCTCCTATAATGAAAAAAACAGTAACTTGTAGTATAATTTCTATGACAAATGTTAAAATTAATGTTATTACTGGTTTTTTAGTAAGACCCCAATATAGTAATGGTACGACGAGAATTGATTGCAATAAAACGGGGATAAACCAATTGCCCGGTCCCCAAAATGGCATTATTCCTACAAAGAGATTTATTATACCATGATTCGGGGAATATTGATTATCATACATTGCTATAAAATCGAATCCATACATAAATAAACCAATAAGCGTTGATGCTGCATACAGAATAAGAAAAGGGACAACATAGCGTAAGATTTTCTTTTTGAAATAACTCCAAGAATATAATTGTTTTAACGACATATCACCTTGTCCTCTAAAAGAATGCCCCATATTAAATCCAAGTATTACTAAAAAGACGGGTATGGAAATTCTTTCCCAGAGAGCGACCCCAATATCACCTTTGATGTTCCAGTGTACATAGTGATCAAAAATGACCAGGAATATCATTGCTGCTTTTAAAAAATCAATCTGAAAGAAATCGGATTTTCTCGAAGAGACTATTTCTTCTTGCTCAATACTTTGAAAATTTAGTTCATTCATTCTTTACATCTTTAATTTTTAATTATAATTTTGTTAGATAATTGTTACTAACTTTTAGCAATACGTCAATTATTAACATTAAAGGAGTCCGATTTCTAGAATCAAAAATCTTTTTAAATAAAAAAAGAGTAAGTAGAAAATTTAGTTCTTCTTAAAAAATACCAGCCGTACTTGAAGGAATCAAAAGAATATCGTCACCATTATTCAAGTTGTAATCTCTTAATTGAATACTTGTTCATAAAACGAAAGAGCATATTCCAGCGATTCTTGAGCAATATAATCAATAATCTCATTCAAATCATTTTCTGCTTTTGATGACCATTCTATTTCAGCCATTGTTCCAATTTACCTAAACTCTTATATTAAGGTAATTATTCTATCTAATCAAAGTAGACACTCTTAAAATAAGAGTTAACTAAAAAATATTTTAAATCGAAAAATTCTATGGTAAATAAATCAGAATTAACTAAAAAAATTAAATCGGAATACCATAAAAAGCTGAAAGATTTAGAATCAAAGTTAGCAGCAAAGCATAAAGAGTTAAACCAAATTGAACGATCAATACAACATGAATCAAAAAAGATTTATGGCTCAACTCTTTCAACTCTTTCTAAAATCAAAACTAAAAAAGTTGAACTAAATGCGGTAATTTTGAAGTTAAAGAAGGAGATAAAACATATCAGAAAAGAATATATCAAGAAGTTAAAAAAATTATGATCTATCTTCTTATAAAAACTTAAAAACTTTACTTGATTTGTTCTTCATTCTTATTATCCTTAGGGATAATTACGGAAGGGTCTTCTTTGATTTTATCTAATACGATTTGAGTTTTAACTTCTTCTACACCGGGAATATTCCTTAAATTCTCGATAATATCCATCGAATCGCTATGGTCGAGACATTTAGCCATAACAAAAATAGGATAATCACCTGTTATAACGTAAGCAAACTTTATTTTTTCCATCGTTTCAATATGTTCTTTAACCCGTTCTAGTGGATGAGACGAATTAACTCTAAGAGAAGCCATGACTATTTCGCGATAACCTAAATGTCGGCAATCAATCAGAGCAACATATTGTTTAATCACTTGTTTTTCTATTAATCGATCAATTCTTTTTTTGATTGAAGTAGTGCTTATCTCAACTTTTTCTTTAATGTCGTTAAGCGATGTTTTCGCATTAAATTGCAAAATACGCAGAATTTCTTTATCTGTATCATCCAATTCGACCAATTTGGGCATGCTTGTCATTACTACCAGTCTCTTTTTATTATAATTTAGAAGTTAAATTTCGTTATTAATGGTACAATTGCTTTTTAACAACAATATTCTTATTAAGATTTGCTCTAATTTAAATTTTTACCCCTCTTTATAAATAAAGGTTTACGAATCATAACCCCCTTTATAAATGAAGGTTAAAATTTAAATAACATTTATAATTTGTAAACATAATGATATCATGATCGTAAAATGTGATATCAATTAAAAAACTGAAAAAAAAAGCTAAGGAAGTGTGAAGAATGGTAGATTTAACACTTAATACATTAGGAAAAAAGTGTCCTATGCCTGTGCTCATGACGAAAAAGGAGTTAAAGAAAATGAGTTCAGGGCAAACTCTCGAGTTGATTACCGACGATAGAGGAGCCTTAAAAGATGTACCAGCTCTTATAAATAAGATTGGCGATAAGATACTCGAAACAAAAGAAGATGGCGAACAAATAACTTTTATGATCCAAAAAGCTTAAACCTTAAACTTACGAGAAAAGGGGTTAATAATGACAACGTATTCATTCTTTATTAGTACTGAACCTTATAAGTTTGAAGCAAGTGACTCGTTAATTGAAATGTGTAAATCTTTGATAAAGAAGGGACACACAATTAAGGGATTTTTTTTCTTTGGAACCGGTGTTTACAACATCAAGGGAGATATTAGTTGTGGTACGTCTATAAGAGATGTTCCTAAAAAATTAGAAAAATTTACAATTGAAAATAACATTCCGGTAGCAGGCTGTTCAACTTGGGTAAGTTTAACGGGATTAAATGAATCTAATTTCATTAAAGGAGCAACAGAAGAGGGATTAGGCGACTTTTCAAACTGGGCTATAGAATCAGACAAAATAATTGTATTTGGAGCGGGGGGCTGAGCAAATTGGTAGAATCTGTAGTAATTATAACTGATCAATCACCTATGGGCAAAAATTCTGCCCTGGAAGCAATTCGCATCGGTTCGGGATTTGTTGCGCTTGGAGAATATATTAACTGTCAAATCGTGTTTACGGGAGATGCAGTGTATTTACTCAACAAGAACGCAAAACCAGAGGTGATTGGAATGGATCCACTAGACGAGGTTATGGAGATCGCAGATTTATCGGACTTAGAACTATATGTAGTAGATCAAGCTTTACAAGATGCTGGGATGAGTGCCGATGACTTAGTTGAATACGAAAATTTGAAGATTATCACAATCGACGAAGTTGTTGATTTAATTGAAAACGCCGATACAAGCTTTAGATTTTAATGGAGGAGAATAAAAAATGTCTGAAAATAGAGAAGTATTGTATTTATTTGGATATAGCGAAATGACAGGGACGCATTTAGAGCGTTTATTACCGATTTTAAAAGCGCAAATTAATAAAGGTTCGCAGATTGGATTTGTCTTAATCCACGATGGAGTAATTGGGATTAACAAGAAAGGCAAAATTCCAAAAAAAATGGAAGAGCTGCTCGATATGAAGATAACAGTGTATGCTATGATACCTGATTTACAAGCTCGTGGTATATCCTTGGAAAACATTCACGATAAAGTTAAGCCTATTGAATATGACGATCTTATAGATTATTTAGATATAACACCTAAGATAATATCTTGGATGTAACAACTCCAAGAAAACAAAATAGATTTTTTGAAAATATGTAGTTAGAAAATATTACAAAATTTAGAAAAAAAACAAATAAAAAAAAACATAAAAAGTGAATAAAATGGCAGAAGAAAATGGTATAAGTTTTATTGTAAGTGATAGATCCTTCGAAAAGTTTGGTATGGCATTAATTCTCGGTACGACTGGAGATGCAATGGACGTCAAAATGAACTTCTTTTTTACATTCTGGGGTTTACATCTTTTGAAAAGGAAATTCAAGCCTAAATCAGCTGGTATGTTTACCGGTATGAAAGGAATGGGCGGAATGATGTTTAGAAAGAAGTTAGGGAAGTTTGGAATGGAAGACCCATGGGCAATGATTAAAGGAGCTGTAGAAAACGGAAACATGAAACTCTATCCGTGTCAAATGACGATGGATTTAATGAACATCAAAAGAGAAGAAATGTGGGACTTTGTTGAAGATCCTATTGGAGCTGCTGGGTTCTTAGAGCTTAGTGCAAATTCAAAAATAGTCTCATTATAAATTAATTTTTTTAATTTCTTTTTTTAAATCTAATTAATTAGCCTAAATTTTAGTTTGTCACATTTAAATAGTTGCTCATCATATATTTTATTATATTTTTAAAACCGACTTCCATTAATTTCACTTGAATTTAAGATATTTTTAACCATATACATTAATGATGACCAAACAAGAAAAACCAGAGGAATTAATTCTAGCGGAAAAACTCATTGATGATGCTAAAGTAAATGAAGCTCATGCTCTACTAGACAATTTCGAGAGAAAGGAGGGACTTACTCCTCATGATAAAGTATTAAGTCATGTTCTCAGGACAGACCTTTTATTCCAACAAGGTCGACATAAAGAAGTTCTTGCACTTGCCGAAGAAACCTATGATATGAGTTTAGGATTAAGTAAAAATCTTCAATCAGTTGATTGCTTCATTTTCATGGCTGAATCCTTGGTATGGTTTGGGAATCCCGATAAAGCTCTTGATATACTTATTCAAGGAGAAGAACTACTTAAAAAACTTACACAAGTTATATCCTCAGAATATATGAAAAGAGAGGCTTCTATAGCGAAAATTAAAGGAAGATATTATTATAGAAAACATGATATCGATTTGGCTTTAAAACACATCAAACAGAGTCTAAAATTAGGAGAAAAAATAGATTTCAAAAAATTAATTGCTATTGTTCTGAGAGAACTTAGTGAAACTATTGCGAGATATAAAAGTGATATGGACTTAGCGTTAGAATATGCAAAAAAAGGTGTAGCTATTGCTAAAGAAAGTAAAAATAAGTTTGCAATTGCTCAGTGCCTTTTGATGTTAGGGGAGATTTATCGCTTCACAGGGGATTGGAAGAGAGCTCTTAAGTTATACAATGAGAGTTTATCAATTTACGAAGAGCTTGACAATAAAGAAAGAATGTCGGTAGCTCTTAGTAATATGGCGGAGACCTATCGTGATTTTACAAAAGATTATGATCAAGCTTCAAAACACTTGGAAGCGAGCCTAACCATATATACACCGGATGTAAATTATATATACGCGGGATATAGATTAAAAATTGCCATTACAATTGCTCTTAAAAAGGGTGACCATGAACAGGCAAAAAAATATTTACAGCATTTGGAGCAAATGAACAATCAAATAAAAAATAAAAAAATTAAAAGATTTTATCGTCTAAGTAAAGCATTAGTACTTCAATCGAGCTCCCGATTTCGCGACATGGCTAAAGCCGAGAAAATCCTTAGACAAATCATAAACGAAGAATATTTTGATTTTGAAGATACGACGTTAGCTCTTATTAATCTGTGCGATATATTATTAGCTGAATTTCAAGTAACCACCAATTTAGTAATATTAAATGAGTTAGAACCTTTGATTGCGCAATTGTTGAACATTGCTGAAAAAACCCAATCACATTGGATCCAAGCTGAAACCTATCTTTTCCAAGCTAAGTTAGCGTTATTATCCTTTGACGTGAAAAAATCAAGACGATTTCTAACGCAAGCTCAACAGATAGCCGAAAGACACAATCTTAATAAATTAGCGCTGGAAATTTCAAGCGAACACAAGAATTTGATTGACCGTTTAGATTTATGGGAACAATTAAAGGATTCAGAAGCACCTATAAGTGAGAGGTTTAAATTAGCACAAATAAGCGAACAAATGGAACGAATGCATCGACGTCTTGTGATGGTAAAAACTCAAATTATTGTAGATGAAGTGGCAATTCATAAAGAGAAGAAAATTTGCTTAGTGTGTCGAGGTGAAGTGCTAAGATTCACATATATTTGCGAGTGCGGTGCTATTTATTGTGATAACTGTGCGCGAGCAGTTACCGATTTGGAGAATCTATGTTGGGTCTGCGATGTTCCAATTGATTATTCGAAACCTGTTAAAACAAAAGAGGAAGAAACTGAACAAATACATATTAATAAAAAACATAAAACAAGTTAAATTTGAATTAGTTCAAAGAACTAAAATATTTCGAATCTTTAATAGCTTTAAATCCCGGATGCAACTTTTCTTTGGCTTCTCTCAGATATTGAATTGCTTTGTTAAAGCACTTTAATAAAAAAAACATTATTTATTATAATTACTTTTGTTCACTATCTTTGCCATTATTATCCATTATTTCATTCACGATAGCTACTAAAACCTTACTTGTACTTTCTTTGAATCTTAAATCTACCATGTGATCTAATCTGGTGTTTCCTCGATTTATAATGATTAATATCGCGCCATTTTCTTTTGCTATCCTTGGTAAGTTACCAGCGGGTTGTGTAATAAGTGATGAACCAATTACTAAAAAGACATCTGCCATTTTTGAGTGCTTATAAGAGAGTTTTAATTCCTCTTTTGGAAGTTTATCACCAAATTTTATTATAAATGATTTAATAGCCCCTCCACAAGAACATTTATTGGGGCGGTCCCATGTTTTTGCATATTTCCTCCCACAATCTTGGCATCTAGCTAAGGTGACGTTCCCGTGAAGCTCTGCGATTAAATCCTCGCGAATTCCAGATGTCAAGTGGAGATTATCCATGTTTTGCGAAATGATAAATTTCAACAACTTCTTTTCTTGCAATTTCACTAAAGCAGTGTGCCCATTGTTTGGTTTCACATTTTTCCAGTTTACTGATATTGCTCGATAAAAAGTGTCTTTATCTGTATCTGAACTCCAAATTCCTCTATAATCCGGGAGTCCTGATTCCGTGCTTATTCCCGCCCCAGTAAGTACTACTAGATGTTTTGAATTTTTTATCAATTCTGCCGCGTGAGATATTTTTTCTGAATATAACATAACTTTTCGCTAAATTATTGATCTTATTTGACCTTTGGAATTCGATCAAATGTAAAGTCAATATTATTTTTTAAATTATTAGTTCTAATATAACTTATTGATCATTTATTTTAGTTCAGATAAAAACAATTATGATGGAGAAATTAATCTTTTTAGCTTTAGATGGATTAAGTTG
>JAUWDN010000023.1 GCA_030608765.1 Promethearchaeota archaeon | reverse complement strand
CCTGAGTTCGTTAACCGAATTAACCAAGCGTTAGAGGATATTTGAGTTTGTTTAGATATTTTCTATATATTACACATTACCTTTTACTTATTTTTGCATGCAATTAAAAAGCTTGAGTTTATATCTTATATAAAAATTTGTTAAAAGGTTGTAAAAATTGATTTTATATTTAGTTAATAAAGGTAATTTACAAGAAATATCAAAACCCGTATTTTCGATGGGAGACGTATATCTAGTTGACGACGATAAAACAATTTATGTATGGATAGGTAGCAAGGCTAGCGTTGATGAGAAAACCGCGGGAGCCGCACAAGCTCGTACACTCGACCAACAACGGGGTGGAGCTGCTAAGATAATTACTGTTGACGAAAATCAAGAACCTGGTGCGTTTTTAAAACTAATAAATCCTATGGGTGCTATGAAAGTTGTTGAGAAGAACATCGCAAAAACGCTTCTCAAAGATGTATCCACAGGTGATTGGGCAGGATTCGACGAGTGGAAAAACATACTTTACCGTGTTTCAGCAGAAGAATTTGAAGGTATTAACGCTATGAAAATGATTCAAGTTCCTTTTACAAAAGATTCATTAGACTCAGAAGATTGTTTTGTTGCTGATTTAGGCAATAAAGTCTATATTTGGCAAGGGAGAACGAGCAATGTAAAAGAAAAAGTTAAATCGGGTCAATGGGCACGACATATTGATTATGAAAGAGCCGGTTCCCAAAACGAAAAAATATTCGAAGAAGGTGACGATTCCGAATTCCTTGCAGCATTAGAGAGAGGAGTAGATTATAAAGAATCCGATGCAGTTCAACTAAGAGCTGAATCGGTATTAGAACCTGAAACAGAAGCGGATAAAGCTGCGGCAGAAATTCAACCTGAACTTAAATCGGAGGTTAAAGAGGTTTCTCCTGCTGAAATTAAAGCGGATATCGCCAAAATTAAAGCCTCTAGCGCTTCAAGTGCGAGTCCAGGAATTCCAGGTTCTAGAGATGATTCAATCTTGACTGTAGAAAAACCTGAAGGCCGGAGAAGATGCCCGAAATGTGGAATCGAAGATAAAATTATGATCCATGAAACTGTTGATAAAAGTAATATAATATTAGATTACCCGAGAGTATACGGAAAAAAATACAAATGTGGCCAATGTGGCATCGAATGGAGAGAGAAGTAACCCCAAAATTAACAAATAATAATTCTTTTATCCTTTTTTAAAATTTAATCAAAAAAAATTCGAACAATTAAGATTTTTTAATATCTCGTCGCATTACTTTAATTCTTTTCTTCAATTCAACTAATTCTTTGTCTTTATTTTCAAGCTCAGATTCTAATTTCATTTTTTCATCTTTGACATTTTGCATATCTGTTAATATCCTGTCTTCAATTTGCTCAGATTCAAATATTTTATTTTTCAAACTATCTCCCTTTGCTCTCAACTCTTTTATTTCGGTGATTTGTTCATCATGGAGATTTCTTAAACTTATTATCTCTAGTTCGAGTTTTCCAGAGATTTTGCCAGATTTTTCTTGGGATTCTTCCAATCTTGCTTGAATTTGATCGATAAATTCTTTATTCGTTATATTTTGTTGAGTTAATTTTTCAATCTCTAATACTAAATTCTTAATCCTTTCTTCCTTTTTTGCCAAATCTTTTTTAACTAAACTGAAAGTTTCTACCTTCTGTTGTAATTCTTTTATTGATTGAACAAGCGATTGTTGAGAGCTTTCAATTTTAAAAATCTCTTTCTCTTTTTCAGTAATAATCTCGTCTTTCTTCTCAAGTAGCACTTGAACTTTTTCGAATTTCGATTTTTGGACAGTATCGTTCTCTAAATATTGAATTTGTTCCAATAATTCTTTGATTTTTGTGTCTTTTTCTTGTAATCTTCCAATTAGCCCGGCGTTAGTTATTTGTTCAGACTTTATTTTTTCTAAATCTGCGCTAACCTCTTCTAATTTTTGAGACTGTTCAGTTATAACTTTGTTTAAATTATCAATATTATTCTTTTGGTCTTGAACGATTTGATTTTTTTCTTTAGCAGATAATTCGAACTCTTGAATTTTTTTGTTTTTATCTCCTAACTGAGATTGTAGAGATTCAATTTCTTTTTCCTTGGTTTCAATTGACTTACTTACTTCTAAATCCATTACATTTGTTTCGTTTAAGAATTCAATTTTTGATTCTAAATCTTTTATGAGATCATCTTTTTCGATAATTTTCTGTAACAAATCTTCTATTGTAGCGTTGTTTTCTTTTGCTAATTGAATAGACTTTTCTTTTTCTTGATGAAAAGAATCGGAAATGATTTTAAGACTCTCATTTTCTTCCTTAAGCTTACCTATTTCGTCGGTTAGTTGTTTGTTCTGCTCTATAAAGAAATTTAATTGCTCCTTTATTTTATCTTCTTCAGATGCCGGAATTTCTTCTTCATTTTCCGTCTCTTCTATCCAACCCAGGGAGCTTAACGCGTCTACCATAGAAGTATCTTCTTCTTTGTGATCCCTTTGTTCGTCTGGCATAATATTTAAAACAAGTTTTATTCTATTAAATTTTTCTAGTTGTAAACAAGAATAGATATTTAATAAATGGAAAATGCTTAATCGTGTTAGCGTTAATCTGTATTATCTAATTGGAACTTTAGATATTACCTTTTTATTAGAGCCTATCCTAAGTGAAGGATATTTCGTTTTTACTATGTTTAATATTCCTTTGTAAATACATACTTTCTATCTAAAAAGAATTTAGTTATATATCCAATAGATAAAGCGACAATAATACTAACTTCTAATGCCGTGTTGAAAAAATTAGTTAAGAGAAACTGGATGCCAATATTTTCAATTGTAGTTAAAATCGCGAATCCAAAATACTTCAGAAATTCTTGTGAGGTTTCTTTTAGCTTCAAGCTTGATTTTTTGAAGACAAAATATTTATCTAAGAAAAATTTAATAATGTAAGTAATTCCAACAGCTGCTATTGAACCAACAAGCTCAGGCATATTAATAACGCTTGTAGAGCAATAAAATATCTGAAAAAATTCGATGCCTCCAAGAGTGCCACATACAAAAGGAGCTATAACAAATTGATTAATCTTTTGTATGACATAGTTTAAGACAATCATACAAGCAGCAAAAATGAAATAAAGTATCATTTGTCTTTTGATGTTAGCTTGTTCTTCCATAGCTCGAATCAGTTAAAATTAGTAAATTCAGTTAAAACTACTATTCCGATTTAAATTATTTTTTTATATGATCCTTCCACGAATCAACTTCAGGTTGTTCGTCTTTTTTTTCTTGCACATCTTCATCGACGCCCCCTTGCATCAAATTATTAGGCATTGGCCTAGTTAACTGGAGATTTTGTTCTTGATCTCCTGTTTGAGGAGATAAGCCCCCTAAGAGTTCTCCTAACCCTCCTCTTCTCTTAACTTCTTTGCCAGTTAATTTTCTATATAACCTTTTAAAACCGTAGAAGATTAGACTAAATGTGATTGAAAATAAGAAGTAAACAGTGAACCAGCCAGTTCCAAATAAAATTGGGAAAGGAAGTAAACCTTCTGCGTGATCCACGTATATGGCTCCAAGTATAGAAAATATCCCTATAAAAATACCACATCTTACACAAGAAGGAATCATTTGCTTTTTCAGCATTTGTTTAGATAATTCCATTGATTCTTGCTGGAGTCCTAGCATTTCTTGAGGATCACCAATACTTCTTGCGGTTCGCATTCGTTCTTGTAGGTTTTTTGATTTTTCTCTTATTTCTCTCGCAGTATCCATGTTTAAACCAAAGATCCTATTTAGAAGCTCACTTAAACCTACCATTCCGATTGTAATAAACATAATTTGGATGATAATTTCTCCGTTTGCCATTAATCCATCACTAATATAGGAAAAGCATAATTTTAATTAAATTTTATTATCTCAATTTAGTAAAAAACAAAAACTGATATTATATGCGAAGAGTAAATAGATAATTGAATTATTTTAAATTTCCTTTTAGATATCCATGAGTGTAATTCAATTTTAAGGTGTTACAAGCTTTAGGGAGATTTGAAGCTATAATACAACAATTGCAATCTATCTTGATGAAATTCTAGACTTTTTATAGATTAGTATAAGAAACATGGTTAAGATATGAGATAATCTAATATTTCTTTCAAATTTTCGTAGATAAATAAAAAAAAGATTTAAGCTTCCGTTCCGCAATTTCTGCAAATGTATTTTTTCGCAAAGATTTTTATCCCTGCTTGTTGGAACAATACTTGAGATTTATCTTCTTCTGTGTTAAAGGAGGTCCCACCACAGGCTGGACAGATACGCCTCCCCTCAACAGGGGGCTTTTCTTTGGCTTTCTCTTCTTCTTCCTGTTTTTCAACAACGGCAGAAGGTTTAACATATTTATCCTCTGGTGGAGTTGCGGTTTTAGGCGATTCTACTTTTGAACTGTCCGCACCCAAAAGTTTATCAAGTTTTTCATCAATTTTTCTTAGTAGACTTAAAACATCTTCCTCAAATTCAGGCATTTTAATATCTCCTCTTTCTTTGTTATCTTGTATTAATATTTTTATTAAATGATCTTAGCCAGATATTAAAAATTTATGTGAAAAATAGAAATACAGAAAGAGTTTTAAAATCGAAGATTTGAAAATTATCCTACCATAGGTGCTCTTAATTTCTTTTTTGGAATTGCTTCAGAGTCAAAATTTTTTTCTCGATAATAAGTAAATATTCCTAATCCTATTACGGATAGAGATAATATTAAATAACCAATCCAAAAAGAAAGTCCTATTATGAACTGGGTAGAGTATAGACTTTTCCCTTTTGTAAAAAAGAGAATACCAATAAGAGCGGATATTGAGCAGACTGCTCCACAGATGCAATCAAAATATATTTTTTGCCTTTCTTTTTTAACACTATGTTGAGTAGACATACTTGGCTCTTTATTCAATATAGATATTAGTTAAATAATGTTAGAAGGTTAATATAAACTTGTGCTAAAGGAAAATAGATAAAACTCAGTCCACAAAAAGTATTTTTTATAAGAAGCTAAAAATCTCTTCTCCTTTCCTCCAAAGATTCGAAATAATCGAGAATAGATTCTTTAATCTCAACAGCAGGAAAAACTAATCTCGATTTGCTAACATACTCTAAAGCATCGTTCCAGCTCCAATTTGGGTTTTCTTTTAAAAGCCATGCTATGATAATGCCACCACTTCGAGAAATGCCCATTGCACAATGAACTAAAACCTTTCCCGTCTTTATATGTTGATCTATGAAAGAGAGGGTTTCTTTTAGATAACTATGGGGAGGATACCATTCGTCTGGAAAACCTTTGTAAAGGTAATTAAATCCTAAGGCCGTTGGATCATAAAAATTATCTTCCATTAAGTTTACGATTGCTGTAATGCCAATCTTTTTAAAATTCTCAAAGTTTAACCTTGGCCAATATGCGCCAATGTATAAATTTTCATGCACCTTATAGATTTGATCTAGTTCAACCAAGTTCATCAATAACTTTTATCAGTAATTATTAAAATAATATCAAAATTATTTTTCGGCTAAATCTCTGCTAGCAATTACATTTGATTCTAATCCGAGAATGTTTTCTATTAAAATGTCCCCCATCTTTATTGGTGCTTTTACAACGGCTTTCGCAATCTCGTTTAGCGCATCCCTTAACTTCTCTTTGAGAATTGGTTTATCTGCTCTTACTGGGATCAATGGTAATAATCCATTCTCAACTCTAATTGTAGTTGTAAGGATTCTCTTGGGTTCAAAATATTCTTGTTGTGCGTATTCTAATCCTCTTTCGCAGGTATACCCTTCAAAAATGATCTCTGAGCCTTTTGAAATAGCTTGTATTTGACAGCCAGTAGGACACACAATGCATCTTATAACTTTTACAACGCTTACACTGCTTTCATTCATTCTTATATCCTCCTCTCATAATTAGTCCTCCTCTATTAACACCTCTGGTCGAGGTATCACTTCTATTGTAATCGATTTGCAAGCTGGATTAATATTTGTCTCTCCTAAGTTCAAATTCAATTCAATCATCTCGCTTGGGATGACGTAAATCTTTTTTCTTTTATAGATTACATTATTACTTTCGTCTTTAAATTGTACTAAGACTCTTCGATCGGGGTATTTAACTCTAAAAGTAAAGACGATCTCTTGTGAAACGTCATGCTTATTGATAATATCAGGCTTTACATAGTTTACATTTTCCCCCGCAACACACTTAATAATTTCTTTCTTCTTTAATTCCTTGCCATATCTTGAATTGATGTATTCTATTGCGTTGTTTCCGGCTCTTTTAGCTTCAACAGTAACCATGTCCACTAAATCATGAACTTGTAATACATTTCCACAAGCAAATATACCTTCGATTGTAGTTTCTAAATTTTCGTCTACGATTGGACCACCATTTTTAGATAATTCAGCTCCTGCCTGTAAAGTTAATTCATTTTCAGGAATTAAGCCAACAGATAATAATAGAGTGTCACATTCAATAAATTTGTCTGAACCTATAATCCTATCAAAATTTCGACCAACTTTTGAGATAGTTACTCCTTTTATTCTATCTTTTCCATGAATCTTAGTCACAGTATAACTGGTAATAAGGGGGATATCGTAGTCTTCTAAACATTGAACTTGATTTCGAAGCAAGCCACTGACATATGGTTGAATTTCTACAACAGCTTTAACTTTACATCCTTCCCAAGTCAATCTTCGAGCCATTATCATTCCGATATCTCCACTTCCTAATATTACGTAAGAATTTCCCGGTAAATACCCTTCAATATTAACAAATCTTTGAGCTTGTCCAGCAGTATAGATACCAGCAGGACGGAAACCAGGTATGTTGATCGCTCCTCTGGTTTTTTCTCTGCAACCCATAGCTAAAATAATTGCTTTTGCTTCCACTTCAATTAATCCTTCTTTATTATTGACAGCATATACTATTTTTTCTCTAGTAATTTCAATTACCATGGAATCTAATAAATAAGGGATTTTTAAATCTACTACCTGATTAATAAACCTCTGGACGTATTCTGGACCAGTCAATTCTTCTTCAAACTCTTTTAATCCAAACCCATTATGAATGCATTGTAAAGTTATACCCCCTAATTCCTTGTCTCTTTCAATAATTAATACATTTAAATTCGCCTTTTTGACTTCTATAGCCGCTGCTAATCCACCTGCTCCTGCACCAATTACTACAACATCAGCTTTGTATTTCTTCATTCTTTAATGCCACCCTCTAACTTATTGAGTACAACATCCTTGGTTTTAGCGACAAGAAAATTAGTGTCTTCTCCCATTTTCTCTACTTCTTCATATGGTATGTTTAATTCTCTTGAAAGAATTTCAATTAATCTCGGTTTACAAAATCCACCTTGGCACCTACCCATTCCTGGTCTACACCTAAATTTAATTCCATCCAAAGTATTTGCTCCAACAGGAGAATGAATGGCATTCAGAATTTCCTTTTCTGGAATAGTTTCACATCTACAAATAATTCTTCCCCAGGCGGGATCTTCTTTGATTTTTTTATCTAATTCTTTTTTAGAAAAGTCTTTGAACCTTTCAGGTTTAGGGCGTATTGGATTGTAATCTTCTTTGATTTTTGTATTTACACCCAACAATTCTAAGAAATCAACAACTCGTTCAGCAATAGCATAACAAGATGTCAGACCAGGGGATAAAATACCAACTACATTAATAAAGCCGTAGACATCAGTATTGTCAATAATAAAATCGTAAGTGTCCGGTACTGCCCTCAAACCCGCAAAATTCCTAATAGATGCTCTAACTGGCAAATTAGGAACTAATTTCTTTCCTCCTTCCAAAATTTCCTTTAATCCCGCTTCTGTAGTAGCAAAATCTTTTCTGTCACTAATATTTTGAGCGTTAGGTCCAACAAATGTATTCCCACTTACAGTTGGACAAACTAAAATACCTTTAGAAACTTTAGTTGGAGTAGGAAATAGAATTTTGTTTAAATGCAAAGCGTTTCTATCAAAAAGTATGTATTCCCCTTTTCTTGGCATTATACTGAAATAGTCTAATCCTACCATTTTTGAAATTTTCGCTCCGTATACGCCAGCTGCATTAATAACATTGCTGGCTTCAAATTCTTTTTCCTTCGTTTTAATTGTAAATGTATAATTTTGGTGATTAATTCTTCTTACGCGTTGATTTCTGAAGAATTTTACGCCATTCGTGGCAGCGTTCTCAGCGAGCGCATAAGTCATTTCATAAGGACTGACAATTCCTGCCGTTGGCGCATGTAATACCCCAACTACTTCATCGGTAAGATTTGGTTCCATGTACTTTATTTTTTCCTTATCTAAAATTACTTCCAGGCCAGAAACTCCGTCTTGGATTCCTTGTCTTCTCTGTTCTTCAAGCTTCTTTATTTGGTTATCTTCTAAAGCAACCACAAAAGAACCAATCCTTTGAAAAGGAAAGTTGAGCTCCTCTACAGCTTGAGTATACAACTTATTTCCGGTAATACACATATCTCGCTTTACATATTCTCGTGGTGAAGCAAAACCAGCATGTACTACGCCCGAATTAGCTTTAGTGGTACCTGATGCAATATCAGCCTCTTTTTCTAATAAAGCGATATTAAGATCAAATTTTGATAAAGTCCGAGCAATACAACAACCAACAACACCACCACCAATAATAATAACATCGTAGATCAAAGGAAATGCCTCTTGAATTCTAATGAGTAAATAAAATAGCTTATGTAGTAAAACATCTTATATCTTTAAAATTTATTTAGAACATAACTATTTTCTAAGTGGTAAAGTCGATGAATAGGAAAAAAATTATTTATGTCCTATTTATTAAAATTCAGAATTAGATAAAAAAGAACCACAATACATTAAATATCAACGCTATAACTATCAGAGCAATCGTTACGGGGTTAATTATTGTACTTCTT
>JAUWDN010000077.1 GCA_030608765.1 Promethearchaeota archaeon | reverse complement strand
AAAAATTCCAAATCCTACTTTTCCCACATCTAATAAAACTCCCTTGTATACCTTACCTAGTTCAACTTTTTCAAAATCAATTATGGTTCCGACTTTTTTTCTTAACATATTAAAAATAAAGATTTCTTCCGGCCCAGAAATCAGAACTTCAAATCTGTTATCAAACTGTCTTAATTTTTTTAATCGGATTTTAATGTCAGGAAAACTTTGAGCTAACTCGTTTAGATATTTGAGATACCTAATTGAAATTTGTTTTTTATCGCTTTCTTTATATATATTATAGATTTTATCGTAAAGAACTAGGCTTTTTACCATAAGAATTCGAAATTATAGGAGTTATAAGATAATATTAATAAGATTTTTTCCAATCTAAAATTTCACATTAATTCCAATTAATTCAATAAATGTTACTTTTTTCGTTCTAAATAAATTTAAATTGGTGTAGTTTTATGATCCATTAAATATAACCATAAGAATTTTATGATGTAAGCCATGGAACAACAACGTTTTGATTATTTAGTGAGTGAATTACGAGAATTTGAAGGTATGGAAGAAATTTTCGTATTGGATTCAAGTGGAAACGTTCTTTTCAAATCTGAAGATTTTCGATTGTCAAGCGAAGAAGCTAAAGCAATTCTAAGAGCGTGGAGGAAAAAAGAATCCGCTTTAATGTTTCAAGACTTGAGATTCGCGATTTTGAAAAATGATGAAATACAATTAGCTGCCAAAAATATAGTTGGTGGAAGGGGTAATGTAATTGGTTCGATTACGAAAGAAGGAGATTATCTTATAGCTCATACACGAGACGAGGGTTTAATAGTGCTAGAATGGTCAATTTTTGTTAATAAGGTTGCTTGGACCTAAATCAATTAACAATTTTCATTACTAAATAAAATCGTTTCAACTTAACTCTTTTTCATTTTTATAGGGATATCTATACTGACTCTTCTATATTCGATATATCTATATTCATTAAAAATAAAAATTAGCTTAGTTAGAGAATTTTGTAGAAATTTGAGTAAAATTAATTTTTAAGTTTTAAAAAAAGAATCCTTTTAAACCAACAAATATAATTTATTAACACGATTTCGGAAAATAAAAATGAATTTATATCTTCTTTAAATTTTTTTTGAATTTTTCAAAAAAGCACCCAAATTTATGTTCAGAGGTTAAAAAAAGATGGAAACAAAAGCAAAAAAGATGTTACTTCTACTTATATACTATATTAGTCCAATTTTCGCTTCGATAATCTATTGGATTGAAGAACCATTTACTTATCCCGAATCTTTTGATCTTGCTCATAGAATTAGTAGCGTACTAGGTATTATCGCTTTTATTTGGATGTGTTTTAACATTATCATCATGATAAAAATTAAAGCAATTGAATCTAATTTTAGCTTGGATTGGTTAAACGCATTCCACAGATATATGGCGACTGTAGCTTTAATACTAGGATCTGTACATTATCTCTTATTGCGCATAGGAGGTGACTTTGAAGTGATTCAAATGCGTACAGGGAATTTTGGTTGGGCTTCGTTCGTTATATTAATGGCATTGGCAATAATTTTCATGTACAATAGTTTAAAAAGAAAAATTGGAAAATTAAGGGCAGCTGCGTATAATATGAAATTTAAATATAGCGTCAATAAAGTTCTTCATAACTTATTGATGGTTAGTGTGTCCCTTATTTTTATCCATTCATTAATTTCATTTACATCAACGGGATCGATGATTATGCGTGGCGTATACTTCTTTTTCTTTGGTATTACATTCATCGGTTGGTTTTATCATAAGATAATTCGAAGATTTCGAGCCAATAGCGACCCATATCTTTATCGCAAAGCTTCTTGGGATGATGTTTCCTCAGAGATCATCTCAGAAAAAAATAAGGAGTGGGCCTTAGGTTTAATAAGGTTAAACCCTTCACTTTATCCTTGTTTACAATGTGGTATATGCACAGCTGAATGCCCTGTTTCTGTAGCTACAAAAGGAGACTATAACCCAAGAAGAAATATTTTAGCTACTCTTTTAGGATATAAAGCTTTTATTCTAGAAGGAGAAGAACTTGTAATTTGGGGTTGTACCACGTGTCATACTTGCGACGAAGTATGTCCTCAAGATATCGAACTGACAAAATTATTTACTTCTTTGAAGAACCAAAGTATAGCTCAAAATAAAGGTCCAGACTCTGTTTTTAAACAAGCAAGAGTAATTTTTGATAATGCGAAAGCTATTCCTTCCCAACCGGCTATTGAGCGTAGACGCCAAGAATTGGGGTTACCGGTAGTTTCAAAACCAGATGTTAACGAAATACAAACTTTATTAAGAAATTTAGGAATAAATAAAAAATTAGAGATGAGAAAACAACCCGCTTAATTCAAATTCAAATGAATATGAATAAATAACATTCTAATCTAAGAAAAAGATGTATTAGCTTTCAAATTTTTTCTTGATTTATTTCTTAAATTTAAGTAGATTTTTAGATAAGATTTCCGTAAAGGTTATAGTTTATTTAGACAAAATATAAATTTTAATGATAATTTGATTATTAAAATAGTAAAAAATAATTATAATAAAAATTAGTTAAAAATTCTATTAGGAGAGAATTATGTTCCAGCAAGCAGGAAGGGGTTATGATATGGCTATAACTCAGTTTTCCCCTGAGGGTCGTCTTTTTCAGGTTGAGTACGCTATAGAAGCCGTGAGAAGAGGAACAACGGCTATTGTATGTAGAAATAAGAATTCTGTTGTGTTTACCGTTGAGAAAAAAAGCGCCGAACTTCAAGAAGTTATTGGTTCTGAGAAAATTTTTAAAGTTGACGAACATATTGGTGTAGCCATTGCTGGTTTAACAGCAGACGCAAGAGTTTTAGTTGATAGAGCTCGCGTCCAAGCACAGGTTAATATATTAAATTATGATGAAAGAATTTCTGTTAAGGATAGCACCTTAAATATATGCGAATATCTTCAGCTTTTCACTCAGAATGCTGGGGTACGCCCTTTTGGGGTGAGCTTCCTTATAGCTGGAGTTGATACAAATGGAGAAGCTTCCTTGTATTTGACGGATCCAAGTGGAGCTATGTGGGGGTATAAAGCCTTTGCAATTGGGTCAGGAGCGACTGAAGCAAGAACTTACCTTGAAGAACATTATAAAGAAGATATAAGTGATGAAGAATTAAAGTTATTACCATTAAGAACTTTGAAAGAATTAATGGGTGATAATTTAAATAAGGATACATATGATGTAGCTTTCATTATGAAAGACGATGTCAAATTTAAATTGTTAAATGATCAAGAAAAGGAAGATTTATTGAGTAAATTATTATAATCTTCTTCAAATTATTAACGATTCAAGGTTATCTCAAATTAACGTTTATCTAATAATAGAAGACAAAAAACATACAGAAACGAGATATTTCTATAAATTAATTAGAGAAAAGTTTCTATGATTGGTAGAGCAAGGATAGATTTAGGCGGATTTATTATTGGCCGTATTGTAAAAGAGGGCCGAACATTTGAGATGTTATTAGCCCCAGATCAAGCGTGGGAAGCAAAAAAAATAATTCGAGATGAAATCAATAAACGCCTTGTAGAAGGAAAGGAAAAATCTCGCATTTCTGCTGAAGAACTTTTAAAAAATCCAAAAATTTCAATTGAATTAATTTTTGAAAGTTTTATTGTGTTTGAGGATTTGAAAAGAGGAAAAAAAGCTACCGATGGTGATAAGGAAGCTGTTTTTGATACTACTGAAGGGAGAATCATTGCGAGTCGTATTTTATTAGAAGGAGATATTCAATGGACTCGATCGCAAAGAGATGAAGAGAGAGAGAAAAAATTAAAGCAAATTATAACTATTATCACTAAAAATGCGATCAATCCTCAAAATAAAAAACCACACCCTTATCAGAGAATAGAAAAAGCTATAGAGGAAGCGAATGTTAAAGTTGACTTGATGAGAAACGCGGAAGAACAAGTTGATGATGTCATTAAGCAAATACGAGCGATCATTCCTATTAGAATGGAACAAGTAGAACTTGCACTCAAAATACCCTCAGACTTTACGGCGAAAGGTTATAATATAGTGGCACAATTAGCACAAATTAAGAAGGAGGAGTGGCAATCGGACGGATCGTGGGTATCAGTAGTAAGTCTACCAGCAGGTTTGCAAATGGAACTAATTGATAAATTGAATAAGTTAACTCATGGAAGAGTTCAAACAAAACTAATGAGAACCTAACCAGAAGATATTTGACTAATTTTTGCTAATGTTTATTTTTTACAACTATGGTTAAGTAAATACATAAATTATAAGATGAGAGTGAAAATAAATGGAACATGAAAAAGATGAATCTATTGAAGAAACTATTACAGACAATAACGAGCCTGAAGAGATCGACGAATATGAGGGTGAGGAAACTTCTCGCGATGTTGTAGTCCCTGGTGAGGTATTAACAGAAGATACGAAAAATTTTCTACCGGGAAGAGGAACAATTTTTAATAAAGATAGAACAAAGATAATATCGTTAAATATTGGTCTGAAACAGATTAAAAGAAATTACATCAATGTTATCCCACTTAGGGGATTTTATACACCTAGACCAGGAGATAAAATCATCGCTTTAGTTACTGACAAAAACCCAGTTAAATACAGATGCGATATTAACGCAAAAGAAGATGGAATATTAAAGCCGAAGAACACTATAAAAAGAGGGAAACCAAGAGGATTTAGAGGCGGGCCTCCAGACAATTACGACAATTCAACTGAGAAATACGATATTGGAGATATATTGATCGTAAAAGTACTTTCAGCAGATAGACTAAATAAACCAGAATTAACAACAGTAGGCAAATACTTAGGCAAAAGAAGAGATGGGTTGGTTATCTCGATTGATACTCCAAAAATACCTAGAGTTATTGGGCGTAGTGGTTCTATGATTAAAATGTTAAAGGATTTGACTAAATGTAATATTTTCGTAACTCAAAATGGTCGTATATGGTTAAAAGGTGAAGATATAGCCCATGAAAGATTATTAATTGATGCGGTAAGAAAAATTGAAAAAGAAGCCCATACAGTTGGGTTAACAGACAGAATGTCTGAATATATTAAAAATGAAAAAACTAAAAGAGGTATAAATTAAATGCCATTAATTATTAAAGATGAGTATCCAGAAAAGTTATTACGTGAAGACGGTAAGAGACTTGATGGTCGAGATAAACACGAATTAAGACCAATAAAAATGGAAGTAGGAATTTTAGAGAATGCAGATGGTTCGGCTTATGTAGAATGGGGTAACAACAAGATTTACGCTGCTGTTTATGGTCCTAGAGAAGTTCATCCTCACCATTTAGCAAAGCCTGATAGAGGTATTCTTCGGGTTTTTTATAGAATGGCGACTTTTTCTGTATTTGATAGAAAACGTCCTGCTCCTGGACGTAGGGAAAAAGAAATATCTGTGGTTATAGCTGATTGTCTAAAACCAGTTTTGTTTTTAGAACTTTATCCTGGGACTTCTTTTGAAGTTTTTATTAACGTGATGGATGCTGATGGTGGAACACGGTGTGCCTGTACTACAGTAGCTGCTTTAGCACTTGCTGATGCAGGCATTCCAATGAGGAGCTTAGTATCCTCTGTGGCTATGGGAAAAATTGATGGAGAATTAATAACTGATCTGTCAGGAATAGAAGATAAAGCCGGTGAAGCAGATTTACCTTGTGCTATAACATGGTTTAACGAGGAAATATCGTTACTTCAATTCGATGGAAGCATGGATTTAAAAGAGTTTAGCGAATCTTTAACTTTAGCAAAAGAAGCTCTTACAAAGATTCATGAAATTCAACTCGAGACGCTAAAAAAGAAATATATTGAGATTCAAGAAGAACATAAAGGAGGAGAGAACGAAAAATGATGAATATTAAACGAGTGATTTCAACAATAGAAAAGAATTATATTCTTTCTAACTTAAAAAAAGGAGAAAGAATTGATGGAAGAGATCTTTGGGAATACAGAGATTGGACTGTGAAAAAGGATGTTATTACCTCAGCAGAAGGCTCTGCCGAAGTAACTTTAGGAAAGACAAAAGTGATCACCGGATTGAAATATGACGTGGGTACACCTTTTCCCGATCTTCCGGATGAAGGAGTTTGTACGTTTATGGCAGAATTACTACCTTTAGCATCCCCTCTATTTGAAAGGGGACCTCCAGGGAACCAATCAATTGAACTAGCGCGTGTAGTTGATCGAGGAATTCGACATGCAGATTGCGTCCAAACTAAGAAATTATGTATAAAGGAAAATGAAGCAGTAT
>JAUWDN010000111.1 GCA_030608765.1 Promethearchaeota archaeon | reverse complement strand
AGTTTCTCCTTATTTATTATTACTAGTTCATTCTTTTTCGGAGAAGTAGGGTATCCTTTGGGAGCTAAATACTTGCAAACAGTAGCTTTTTTTTCAAATTGGATGTCTGTTTTTAAATTACCGTTAATAATGCCCATACAGATATCGATAAAATTAGTTTTTAAAAGAGGTAAAATATTCATTGCTTCAGGATCTCCGAGCCTTGCGTTAAATTCTATTAATTTAATGCCTTTAGCAGTTTTAATATAGCCCCCATAAAGAAATCCTTTATACTCGACTCCTGTTTCTGCTTTAGTCGCCGCTACCACTTTCTTCATGTCTTCTATTGCTTCGTCTACATCTTCCTGTGATATAAAAGGCATTAGGTGGTCTTCCATTGAATAGCTCCCCAAACCTCCAGTATTGGGGCCTGTATCGTTTTCATAAGCTCTCTTATGATCTTGAACTAGTGGAGTTGCGACTACATTTTTTCCGTCAACGAATGTTTGAACAGTAAATTCTTCTCCATCGACTTTTTCCTCGAGGAGAAAAGAAGCCTTTTGATCGACTAAAGTTTGACAGTAATCTAAAATATCTTGTTTAGAAAATAGATGATCTCCATAGACTTTTACGCCTTTTCCTCCCGTCAAACCATCTGGTTTAACAACTACATTTTCTTCCCCTAAATCTTTAATGTAACTTTCTACATTTTCCATAGAATTGAAACTTTTATTATTGATATTTGAAGTGATTTTATACTTTTCCAGAAGTTTTCTAGTAAATATTTTAGATCCTTCTAGTTGGGCAGCTTCAATTCCGGGTCCTATGCAAGGTATTCCATTCTTTTCTAACGCATCGACGATTCCAATTACAAGGGGTGCTTCTGGCCCAATAATAGCAAAATCTATATTATTTTCTTTAGAAAATTCTATTATTTCTGTAAAATCTGTTTCAGAGTGAATCTTTATCCTTCCTTGGCTTAGATCTTCTAATCCTGCGTTTTTAGAACTCATAAACGCGTATAAAGTGGCTCCATCTCGCACTAAAGTCTCTCCTATTACGTGTTCTCTTGCTCCATGTCCGATTATAAGGGTTTTGACTGTCAATTATTTTTCTCCTTTAAATGAATTTCTATTGAGTATTAAGATTATATTGAATTTAAATTGTTTTACATCAAATTTAAAGTAATTATTAATCAAAGATTATAAAGGCTACTGAGCTGACTTCTCGCTTAAAAAATTCTTATCAATCTAGAAAAATGGATATAAATTATGTATTCTGACTCTTTTTAAACGAGATTGTAACTAAATATTTAATAAAACTTCAGTCGAAACTTTAATATAGGAATTAAGTTAAATAAAATTAAAATTAGGATGATACAAGCATTATGAAAGCTAAAGGTATTTTCACTTTGACCGATGAAAAACTAAGATGCTCAGCTATGCCTCTGGGAGGAATAGGTACGGGCACAATTGCTCTTGGAGGAGATGGACTTTTAAAGCAATGGCAAATTACTAACACAGTATCACATCGCGCTTTCGTGCCTAACAGTTTCTTTGCCATAAGAACTCGAACATTGAACAACTCTAACGAAAATCCAATTTCAAGAGCGCTTATATGTACTAAATCTCACGAAGGTATTAATTTTATACCCGCTAAATCTGTTAGTGATCATATAATCACTAATAATATGAAGGAATTCATTGGAAAATTACCTCAAGTTGAAAATATTATATATAATGGCGAATACCCCATTTCTTTCTTAAGATTTGAGGATTCTGAACTTCCAATTGGAATCAGATTAACCGCTTTTAACCCTTTTATCCCCTTAGATGCAAAAAATTCGGGATTACCGTGTATTATATTTCAATTTCATATTAAAAATATCTCAAATGAGCCAATTGAAGCAATTCTGTTAGGAAATTTGTTTAATTTTTTAGGATGGGACGGTTTAAAATCTATTAGAGGTGAATCTCATCCCCTTTTTGGTGGTAATTATAACATTCATAAGAAAATCGGAGAGTGGAACGCTATTTATATGAGATCAAAAATACTACTTAAATCAGATAAGCGATATGGTAATTTAACACTTGCAACTGATCAACGAGATGCTATGGTATCACCTCAATGGGATAATTTGGATAATTTTTGGTCCCACTTTACAGAAAGAGGTACTCTGTTAAGAAACGATTTAGAGGTAGCAAGTGAACTCGGAAGAACTTGGACGGGAAGTCTGGCAGTAAAAAAAGAATTGAATCCTGGCGAGGAAAAAGTGATCACTTTTTTTATTGCTTGGAACTTTCCAAATCGTCTTGTTGACTGGCATCTTAACTATGCGTTAATTAACGATATTCAATCAGAGTTTTGGATTGGAAACCAATATAATAAGTGGTTTAAAAATTCTTCAGAAGTTATCAAATATGTTAAAGGCAATTTACAATCCCTTTCTAATTACACTTCCAAATTCCACGACGCGTTTTTTTCCAGCACTTTACCACCTGAAGTTTTAACTTCAATTTCCGCTAACTTTTCGACAATCAGAACGCCTTCTTGCTTGTGGATAAGAGATGGATCATTTCATGGATTTGAAGGATGTCACGGAGCATCTACAGGTGGAAGCTCGGGAGGATGTTGCCCGCTTAATTGCACACATGTATGGAATTATGAGTTTAGTTTAGCTCATTTATTTCCTACACTAGAAAGAACAATGAGAGAAACAGAATTTAAAATCCAACATAAAATGGGTTATTTACCTCACCGTACTGTTATTCCTTTATACCTACCTCAATTTGGGGAAAAACCAGATTTCAATGATGTCCCACCTGCAATTGATGGAATGTTTGGTATGATTCTTAAAATTTATCGGGATTATTTAATCACTCGAGATCTCGATTTTCTCAAGAGATCTTGGAGCTACATTCAAAAATTAATGGAATTTATCTTCAAAAAATATTATGAAGATTCTAATGGAATAATAACTCGCGCACAACCTAACACTTATGACTGCTCTATCTACGGTTTCAATACTTTTGTAGGATCACTTAATCTTACTGCCTTACTTGCCTGCGAGAAAATCGCTTTAGAGTTAAATCTCCTCGATTGGGCAGCTAGATGTAAAAAATTATATAATTTTAGTCGAGAAACTATTGATAAGGAGTGTTGGAACGGGGAATTTTACATTCAAAAGTACGACGAAAATAAGGTAAAAGTGTTTCAATACGGCATTGGATGTTTCTCAGATCAATTGCTTGGCCAATGGTGGGCTTTTCATTTAGGTCTTGGATTTATTTTCCCCTCGGCTCGCGTTAAAAAAGCAATAAAAGCTATAATAAAATACAATTTTAAAGAATCTCTCGAAGGTTTTAAACAAAAACCTAGAATATTTGCTTCGCCTACTGAATCGGGCTTATTAACTTGTTCTTGGCCGAATGGAGGAAGACCTAAAGTTCCAACGCTTTATACTGACGAAGTCTGGACTGGAATTGAATACGAAATAGCAGCACTTTGCATCTATGCCGGAGACATTAGTTCTGGATTAAAAATAATTAACGCAGTTAGAGATAGATATGATGGTACTCATCGAAATCCTTGGAACGAAGTTGAGTGTGGTGATCACTATGTTAGACCAATGTCGTCTTGGACTTTGCTTCACGCGTTAACAGGTATTTTTTATTCTGTAAAACTTAACCAGTTATCTTTAGCACCTAAAATAAATCGTCGCAATTTTCAATCCTTTTTTATTACAAATTCAGCATGGGGTACTGTAAATCAACAAGTAACTGAAGAAAAGGTTATCTTCTCTCTTTCTATTTTTTATGGGGAACTGCCGCTTAAATCAATACAACTAGCGCTTTTTGATAAAATAAAGATTAGTACAATCCAAAGCTGTATAATGGTTAATCTAGAAGAAAATACCGATGTTGACGCAATCTTAAACACAAACGACCGTATACTCGAAATATTCTTATTAAATCCAATAACTCTTAAAGAAAATCAAGGCCTTCAAATTCAGCTGGAGAGATTATAATTAAAAAGTAAATCAAGGAGAGATCATTATCTGATTAATCCTTGATTATATTATTCTATTTTTTGACCACATTTTGCGCAGAACTTTGCTTCTTTAGATAGTTCTCTTCCACAATTAAGACAATGTTTAGTAGGTTTTTCTTTCTGATTTTCAACTGCTTCTTCTTTGACTTCAGTCAAATTAGATCCACAATGTGGGCAAAATTTAGCATCTTCGTCAATTTTTTCACCACAGAAAGGACAATTTACTTTAACAACTGTTTTTTCAGCTTCAGGTTTAGCTATTATAGATATAGGTTTAGTGCCCTCTTGAACAACTCCAACTTGAAGTGTAATTGGTAATTCGATATTATGTCCGCTTTTAGTAGTAAGGGTTGCTGTTAGAGTAAAATTACCATTTTGTTTTGATAAAACTTTAAATACGCGATTCTTGCTATTTCGTTTTGGCAATCCTCCGTAATTTTCTACTTTAACCAGTAATTTAACTTCTGGAGGACCTGATATTTTTACCTTCACTTGAGGGATATCGTTATCTGTGAGATTTTGAACGATGATATAAAAATCTTTACGCTTATTACGAGTAGCATAAAGTGAGTCTACATTACCCTTTAAACTAAAATGAAAATCTGATGCTGACATAATAATTCTACAATTCCTTTTTGTTTTTTAAGATAATTGTATTCTTTCAGATAAATATAATTTTTAAATCATTAGCTAAATACAATAATCTTTTCCTATATGTCATAAATAAATGTCATATTATATATTATTAGTATAGCCCAATTTTATTTAGAAAAAGTGTTCTTTAAAAAATGTTCAAGCACAAGCTTTTATTAATCCTTACGCACCAAGAATTTTTTGTTTATAAACCTCAAATATATCAGATA
Source organism: Promethearchaeota archaeon (assembly GCA_030608765.1). The sequence continues at coordinate 514 of JAUWDN010000111.1, read as the reverse complement.
TTTCGCTTAAACGTACTGAAAATTCTTTAGGATTCAATTTCTTTAATTTCTCAAAATTCTCAATAATCTCCTTAAAATCTTTAATCCAGATTTTCATAAGTATCTCACTTTCTTTTCCATCAAGATGTTTATTAATAGCTTTAGTAATAGATGAATTGATTTTATTCGTGAGCTTCTTCTCGTTAATCGTATAAGAGATTCTTAAGACATCTTGTTGCGTTTTAACTTTTTCCATGTCTTCTTTCATCGTAATTTTGTGCTTTAAAAGTTCATCGTTAAATCTATTAATCATATCCATAATAATTTCTTCTTGAGTTCTAATTGTTTGCTCGATCCTTTCTTGACTAGATAAGATATCACTTTTAATCGAAACTATTTCCTTTTTTACAAATTTAACCTCATTCTCAGTATTTTTTACTTTATCAATTAAATTTTGAAAATCTTTGAGCGTTATCTCTTCAATTTTATCTTTTTTGGGAATTAGTTACCACCTTTTATAAGTTGTTTATTTATG
>JAUWDN010000117.1 GCA_030608765.1 Promethearchaeota archaeon | reverse complement strand
TCTGTTGTTAGAAGGAGAGTCAAACATCATAATAGGAGATTTCTTAGTTCTTCTATGTGCCGTGTTATACGCCTTTTTTATCGTATTAAACGATAAATACGTTCGAATAGTAGATGTATATCTATATTCAATGGTTCAATTAATTGTAATTAGTGTTCTTAGTTTTGGCGGTGCCTTTTTGTTTAACGAGACATTTGATCTACTGAGTATGAGTGTACCGTTTTGGTTAATATTTATTTATATGGGTTTAGCGGTTACTACTGGAACCTTTATTTTTCAAAATTGGAGCCAACAACACCAGGGGCCAACTCAAACGGCTATTATATTTACTTTGGAACCTGTTTTCGCTGTAATCTTTGCGTCCTTCATCATTGGTGCTGAACCTATAACATGGTTAGGTTGGTTAGGCTATGCGTTAATTTTTAGTGCAATCTTAATTACAGTGCTGAAAAAAAGTGAGATCAATCGTATTGAAAAAGACTAATGAGCGATTCAACTAGAAGAACTTCAAGAGTAATCTCTCAGAGCGATTTTAAGTCAAAAGAATCAGCTACTTTGTTTTAAAATAGATTTATTAATTATTACCCTATTATTTAAACAAAATTCCCGTTTGTATTTTTTTTGTGTGAGAATATATTACTGAGAAGTTTGGAGTTCTTTCAAAGATCTATTATGGAGACGATAGTGGATAACGGTGAAAGTAACAGCTGAGAGTTTAAGAATTTGCGAAAAATGTGGAAATGTTATGGTAAATAGAGTGCTTAGGAGAAACTCTGGTTCGAACCCTAGCAAAATGGAAAGAATACTTCAATGTATAGTCTGTAGACATTGGATACCATTTGAGTAGTCCTCGTTTTATCCAATATTTAAAATGTAAAACACATCTAATCTTCATATAGGCTTTCAATTGTTGTGATAAATAGAAGTTTTAAATATCAATTGAACGAAGATTGATTATGAACGAAAATATCGAACTTCCCGAAGAGTCTGTTTCGGTGAAAACAAAATTAAGCTTCAGTATTGGAGGCTTGGCAAATGGATTGTTAAACGGACTTGTGTTTGGTAATCTTACTTTTTTTTACCAAGTCAAGCTTGGTGCCAATCCTGTTTTATTAGGGATTGGTTGGTTGATCTTTGCGATTTGGAATACCGTAAACGATCCAATTGTTTCCTACTTTGTTGATAATACCCGGACTAAGATCGGCAGAAGAATCCCTTATATTCGTTACGGTTCAATTTTTTATGGTTTAGTGTTCATCTTTTGTTGGTTTCCGATATCGCCTTTGGATAACGAAATTGGGCTTTTTATTAACTTTCTGGCAGCACTGTTTCTACTTGATACAATGTATACTATTGTAGGAGTGTGCTTTTTTTCCCTCCCTAATGAAATTGCTGTAACTGCTAAACAACGGGCTAGTTTAGGGGTATATAGTGCAGTTGTAGGTTTTATTAATTTAGTTCTTGGATTACTAATTCCGATACTCTTGCTTACAGGACAAGAGGGGACTCATCCGTTGTTCGCTCCAGTGATAATAATTATTGGTTTAGGATCTTCTTTAATATTATTTGCATCATCCTTTGGGTTCAAAGAAAACATGTTTGCTCAACTCCAAGAGCACGAAGGCTTTATAGAAGGATTGAGATTAACGTTAAAAAATAAACCTTTCTGGATATTTATGATCCCAGCTTTTCTACTTGGAATTACCATGCCAATATTTTCAACAGGAATCCTTTATTATATCGACTATAATATATCTGGACAAACACCGATTTTCGTGTTATTGGGATTGGTAATAGGGATCGTTGTGGGTATGGTCCTAAACCTAAAAAAGATTGCAATTTGGCAACCAAAGAAGACAATGATCATAAATATGTTTTTAGCTGCTGCAGGATTTGCTATCTTGTTCTTTGTTGGAAGCAACGCTATATTAGCAGCAATTCCCTTTTTTATTATTGGAATTGGATATGCGGGAGGTATGGTTGCAAGTCCCGTATTAATGGGAGATGCGATTGATAACGACGAACTCATCACTGGAAAGCGTAGAGAGGCAATCTATGGAGGTGTAAACGCAATTGTGACAAAACCGGCTATATCCATAGCTAATTTTATATACCTCACAGTCATTGCTGCTTTTGGGTTTAAAGATCCTGTTGATGTTATCCTACCACAAACATTCAAGGCATTAATCGGGCTTTTATATGCATTTTGTATTATTCCGGCTCTACTTCTAGCTTTTGCAGCTTTAGGATTAAGATTGTATCCCTTGGATGGACCAGAATGGCTAGCTAAGAAAAGGCATATTATGGAGCTCCACGAAGAGAAGGAGAAAGAGTATCTTCAATCTATATCTTTAAAAAAAAAGTCTAAGCTCTCAAATTAATAATAATTTTTTTTTATATTTTCTTTTTTACTTGGAAAGTTTCCTGTTTTTCTTTATTGAGCTTAATCCAAAGAGTAGAAATCCAAATTAGCTTTGATAATCACATGCAGCATTAATAGAGAAGATAAAAGAAGGGAAAGACATATTTGAGCAAAATTTTAATAAAAAGGGAGAGAATTAAACTCAAAGAGTTTAATAGAGGGCGAAATCCAATGTTAGCTCAAATTATCTTGTTCAATTTCCCTTCTTAATATCATAAATCTTTAGATATTTTAAAATTATTGCATTATAAATTAAAGGCGTACTAATATCAGTAACTAATTTCATAAAAAATCTGAAATTTTTATTTTAGAGCCGTCTTCTGCGGCAACTATTGTTTTAATAGTGGTCTCATCTCGCAATTTTGCTAATTGGCTTGGTATATAATTTTTTGGCGAAAAATCGCTGTCCATATAGCTGCCAAAATGAGTAATTAGCAGACCTTTAAGCGTAGGAGTAATTTTATTTAAATAAGGGATAACCTCGTCCGTACAAACATGGCGACGACATGTAATTGAGTCTGGCCTGAGTAAATTCAGCACTAATATATCTATTCCTGAAAATTGTTCAGAAAATCCCTCAAATACTTTGGTATCACTGGAAAACGCTATTGAATAATTATCAAACTTAAAAATTACACCAAAACCTTCATTTTGAGAGTGTATAACTTTAGTGCCAATGATTTCTACTCCCTTGAAATTAAAAGTATCACCCGCCCTGAAAGGAACAATCGTCTCAAGCATGTTCTGGTGGTATTTTGGTACAAATTCCAAAGTATCTTTAGTCGTTATTAAAGTTCCATTTTTAAAATAATTATAATTCCTATCGTGAAGTCGTTCTCGCGAAGCTTCGATCATCGCACATAAGTCATTGAAATGGTCAATGTGCATGTGTGTTACAATAAATAAATTTGTCTTTGTAGGATCTTCATGATATTGGTTGATTCTCACAATAGCACCTGGTCCTGGGTCTATGTGGGCTTGATTTCCGTTAAATTTAAATAGAATGCCCCCAGTAGCCCTATATTGTGTTCTAATGTGATGCCGTCCGCCTCCAGAACCCAAAATTACTAATTCGTCGTCCATAATTTAATTCTATAAAAATGAGTGAATAAACAAAATTAAAGGTTAATATTTACTATTTTTCATTAATTCTTCAACTATTAGATCAAATACTAACTCAACATTAGTCCCAGTTTTTGACGAGGTCTTCACGTATTTGATCATATTAAAGGTGTTTTTTATAGCTTTTGCAGATTCATCGTCTACGGCAATAAATTCCTCCAGATCAAGTTTTGTTCCAACGAGTATTATTGGAAGATCGAGATCGTGCATTCTAACCATATTTACCCAATTTAAAATATTGTCTATTTTTGGCATTTTGGTCAAGTCAAAAAGCAATAGCGCTCCCTTAGCACCCATAATAAAGCTTTCTAACAAGTGTCTAAAGCGTTCCTGTCCTCCTAAATCCCAAATTTGGAGCGTACAACTCCCTACATTTTCGTAAATTACTTGCTTAATGAAAAAATCGACTCCCACTGTTGTAATGCTGGACTCATCGAACGTACCATCTACGTATTTTCGGAGTAGCGTGGTTTTACCGACTGCGCCATCGCCGCCTACAAGTATTTTAAAAACGAAGTTTCTCATTATACATCGAGTATAAACAATATTCAAACAAAATCTTAATATAATAAATAATAAGAATTAGCATTTTTATTTTATTATGTTAAATATACAATTAATCAAGATTTCAATTCATTATCTAAATTTTCATCAATTTGCTTCAAAATATGAGCTAAATTTCTGTTAAGAACTGTTTGTATCTTAATTTTTGAAATAGTGCCGCTATTTTTTTTAACCATTTCAAGAGTAAGAGCTTCTGAGATTCTATGAGCGTCTTTAGCCAAATTGGCTAATTTTAAATGATTTTTGTTAGTTTCATCAAAAATCTTTATAGGAATTTCAAAGGGAATTTTAAAGATGTGCCTAGAACTTTTTTTTATTCGGACTTGATTAGTCATTAACGGCGAGTTTAGGATTGCTGATAAGTAATACGCTTCGTTTAGGTTGTCAGTTGAAAAAAAACTTAAATCTCCCGTTATAAGGAAATCCCCTTGAACGACCGCGGAGTTAACAACTGATCCCGAGTTATTATAAACTACCTTAATTTTGGAGGTTTGCCTACTATTTATTAATTTACCCCATCTGTTCAAGTTATCCATTAGCGATTTGTTTTTAGTTGATTCTTTTTTATTATCTAAGTAGATTTTATTAATTTTATCGTAGAATTGTTTAGCGTTCTTTTCTAAAGACTGATAGTCAAAAACTAAATTTTCTCTTCTTAACGGTAAGAAGACATAGTAGTAGTCATATACGTAAAATTTGACCAATTCCGTACTTTTGATAACTTTGAAGAGATACTCTTTTTCAATTGTCTCGTTTATAAATACTTTTTTATTCCAAGGTTCTTTAGCTCGCTTAAAAATCCTATCATCAGAGTTAATCCTCACGAGAGAATTATTAACTTCCTTATATTTCACAAAAATCAAATTTCTTGGATTAAGATCAGCCCCCTTATGGAATAATTTCTTATATTTACTTGTTTCGATTGGTATGAGTTTCTCATATTCGTCATTTGTAACCAATTTATTAGTATATGTTTTATTTGCTTTAGTCTCTACACTATAGGGTACCATAGTTTCAGTTTTTTCTAAGATTAAATTAACTTGATCAAAATAATTCAATTTTTTTCCATTTTCTTTTATTGAAAAGAGATAAAGGGGGACTTCTAACTTAACATTTAGAACTTTAT
>JAUWDN010000140.1 GCA_030608765.1 Promethearchaeota archaeon | reverse complement strand
TTTTTATTTTTTTTTTTGAAGATTTAAAAAAAGGAGCTTAAATTTAAGAAAAATTTTAATCTCTTATTTTTTTTCCCTCGATTTCAACTTTTTTTCGAGCGTTTTAATTTGGGTATCGATATCTTTCGTTTTAGCTTTCTTTTCCTTTTCAACTGCTTTTAAATGCTGATAAATGGTTTTTTCCTTCTCTCTTACCAAAGAATTGTATTTTGACTCCAAACTTTTTGTTATCGTAAGGAGTTCTTTCTTTTTTACCGTTAATTCGTTTAGATTTTTGAGGACTTCGTTCAATTGAGTTTGTTGCACAAGCAATTGCTCCCCAAGGTCCTTAATTATAGGATCAAATTCCTCATTATATTTATTCGTAACATAGTTTTCTTTTTGTTTCGCGATATCTTCAATTTTCTGAATCTCTACGGCAATTCTAGTAATTTGATCTCTGAGTTCTTCATCAGACATTTTAATTTTCTTCAGTTTAGTTATATGTTATGTTTTACGCAAAAAAGAATAATAAAGGAGAACATTTATTTAATCTTTTAATTAAAATACCGAGTGAACTCTATATAAATTTTGATTCTTTTCGATTTTACGAACCTTGGTCAACATAAAGAGAAAGTTCTTCTATAAATTCTTTAGGGGTAATTCCATGAATTAAAACCTTGTGCCACATTTTCACGTTTTGTGAGTGAAAATTAGCCTTCCCATCGTTCAAATCTATAGCAAATTCAAGAATAATATCTTCAATAGAGAGTTTAGATCTATCACGCGCCCCGAAGTATTCCCCAAAAGCAAAAAAAATGTTTATAATCATTTCGATATCGTCGTCTGTAAAGCGTTGTCGACATATGTTGCAAATAACGCCAAGGTTTAAGCTGGACTGATATACTTTGTTGCGATCTTTTATGTCGGCTCGACAAATCGAGCATTTTAACTTGCTTGAGACTTTAGGTTTTGGCGCGTTGATCATATCATACTATAATTATAACTGAGTTATATAAAGGAAAAGGAAAATTCGGCGTTAGAAATTTATCCTTTATATAGTACTCAATTCAAGAATCGCTAATAATTAAGAGGCTACAACTGTGAGATTCCACTATCTCTAATCTCGTAATTGAGCTTTCTTCCATTTGATTTATCTCCACAATCTATTTCCATCTTTTTTATATTCGAACGAAAGTTTTTTGAAAGCGTAATGCTAACCGTTTGAATCCTCGAATATAATTTATTAAAAAAAGGTTGAGTTTTACCTGATGATGGATTGAAACTAACTTCGTGAATTAATATTAGAATTATCTTTTCCCTTAAGCATCGCATAATTAACGGGAACAACTGAGAACTGAAAAACTGGTCTAGAAGGATAACTCTTCTCTTAATGTCCGAACTTAGAGAAACTGCTAAGCGTAAATGGTGGGAAATATTATCGATAACAATAAATTTCACATTAGACGGCAATAAAAGGGTTCCTAACTTATTAAAAAAAGTAGATTGCTCATTGTAATTCGAGAATGGTTTATTTCTTGGAATAACAAAAATATTTTTTAAAAGGTAATCTAATTTGCCAGGAGAAGTTTTATAAAGTGATAGCAACCGTTTTTTTGGAAATAATTCGCTCGTTTGAATCCAGACGCAACTATTTTCTAAAAGTCTCTCAGTCAGAATCGTACTGATTAATTGCAACGCTAGGATAGTTTTACCCGTTCCTGATTTGCCAGAGATAGATATAGCACTTCTATTTCTTTGCGAGAGATTATAAATTGATGAAATAAAATCAGAATTTTCTAGCTTAATCATAATCTAATCGCTGCCCAACAAATCCAAAACTTCTTTTTGCGTTTTTTCTATTTCTTCCCTACGCCTTTTTGATTCTTCGGATATTTGCTTAGAAGCGGTATTGTTTTGAGGATTGCTCGAAATGAGTTGTTGAAGCATCATTAGAGCCACTAAATCGTCGAAATTCCTGTCTTGAGAAGATTGGGGTCCACTAAAAAAAGATCCAAGTAACCCTTTTCCGCTTTTTTTTGCCTTGTAATAAAGATATAAAGTCAGCCCGACGCCAACAATGACTAATGTGTAAACCGGTTCTTTCTGGTAAAACATTAGCATCGCAATAACAATAGCAATTAAACAATAACTTCCAAGTTTCATTTACCATTGCGCCTCCTTTTCTTTTTCTTTTCTGAAGTCTTTAAATCTTCTTCTTCGAGTTAAATATTTTGGACTTGAGGTCGTGCTTTTTCCGTACAACTCACTTATAGATTTGATTATTTTTCCAAAAAACCAAATTACACTTTTTAGACAATAATAACACAATGCGACAAATATGAAATACTCGATATAATACAATACCTCAAAAGGAAGAGATATGAAATAGATGTCAATAAATACCCACACAAGTAACCCTGAAAGAAGAACTAAAAATATCTGATATAATGAATAACTTGGCTTTACGTTAAAAGTTTGCCCAACCAATTTTACATCTTGCCCTGAAGGTCCTGAACCAATAAAAAGTGATATTGAGAACACGAGTGCTACTAACTTTATCCAAAGCTCAGTTTGAATATGAAGTATGATATCTAAACAGAATAAAAAAAGGAATGTACACACAAACAAAGGCGCGAAACTAGAAATGAAAGTTTGCAAAAAGGAATTACGTTCAAATTCTGGATTATTCACCGAACCATTAGGAGATACTATTCTTGTACCCTTAATGCGATACCTAACTCGGATATTTGTCTTCTTGACTCCAAGGAGACTACCAATAGTATAATGTGCCATTTCGTGAACAAACACTCCAATAAAGACTATAATATTAAACGCTACCTTAAACCCAGGAGTATGAATACGCCTATAGCAAGAACTAGTCACAATTGAAGCTAAAAGCATGGCAAAAAGCCAAAAAAATAATTCAATCATAATGGTAGTTCTATCACGAAATGAAGATTTATAAAAGAAAAATTTCAAGGGCTTTTTATAATACATTTCTCAAAATTCTATGACAAATATAATAATATGTTTAATGTGTAATTTCAACGGGAGACTTAAGAAAAGTCGAAGAATATTAATCCAATTTTAAATATCTATGAAATTTGCTTTCAGTTCAATAGAATTTTAATTCTTTTAAAATTTTTAATATAATCAGTTTATGAGTTATTTAAAGATTAATATTACATCAAAAATAGTATTGCGATTCTCTCTATTTTCCCAATTCAGCCTGTAATCTAGCCGCCCGTGATTCAAAAAATTTTCTAGTTTCAAATAGAATTGCTTAATTTTTTATTTGACTACTTCCAACTCCCTACTCATAGAGTGCTGTCAAGGCCTCATTGCTGGCCACTTCCAACCTCCTACGCTAAAATGTGAAAAAGAAGTCTTTTCTTATCTTCTTTCTATAGAATGGATTCATATTAACTCTTAAAAATTCTTGAGCTTTTTCTCCATTTCGCTTCATTTTTCGCAAATAGCTTAAATATCTCTTAAATTTTTAAACATTTAATAAATATTTTTTAATAATCCGATAGTTTTTTATATAGTACTCCCCATCTTCTTTCTTTGTAATAAAAAAAATTCGATATTTTTCAAAAAAATTATAAAAAAAGTTGAAGAAAAATGGCAACAACAAAAAATATTGATAAATCTAAATCGTTAATGATTCCTGTAGTTGACCCCATCTATCAATGTGATATATGTAGTTCTAACGCCATTGTGGAGACTCTGGAGGGATATACTTGTCGAGAATGTGGTATCGTCCTGGAGATCCAGAAATTAGAATACAATAGGCCATACGACAAAGATATCGTTCAATACGCGGTTTTAGGTAAAACTCAGATGGGATATAGGCGAGAAAGACAGGGGATGAAAAATGCTATCAGGTTAGAGGGCTTAAGTAAGTTAGATTCTTTACGAACAAGTGAGGAAAGTGTACTTATCGCAGCTCGAGTCGAGATCAAGCGAATTTTAACCGCTCTAGGTTTTCCCTTAACTGATATTCAGCCCCTATTAGAGAAATTCAAGTACAATCGTTCACAATTAGGAAAAGGGACAAAATATAGAAGCCCCCAAATGTTGGTTCCGTGTATTATTTACGCCTATTATAAGGAAAACAACAAGCCAATTCGCGAAAAAGACTTATTGGAAATGACTAGCATATCAAAAAAGGATTTTAATGCCTTTAAGTTTTCTATTCTTCGCATTTGGCCAGAATATAAAGAAAGAAACAGGAAAGAGTACATAATTCGAAGAGTTTTGGAGGTTACGGAGCATTTTGATCTCGGAATGGCTTTTTTCTACCAATCCAAGAAAATCTTAAACCGATTTTACGATGCTATAAAGGCTACTAAAGATGATGTGATTATAGGACTTGTTACCTCAATAACTCTTCTCTGTTCTCAACATGAGAATGTGAGTATTTCGGCCCTATGCAATCGTTTGGATATAAAAATGTCCACGATTCATAGACAAGTAGAGAAGAAAGTAATGCAACGGTTTAATGTCCCTGGATTTAAAAGTTTAGTAAAATCTGCTGATCTACTAAAAAATGTCATGCATAAATTAGGGGTGCTCGATCCCTCGCTTATTGATATGAGTGAAGAATCTGAAACGACTTCTGAGAACGAGCCCGATGATATGGTCCTAGTTGCCCTAGGAAACGCGGAACAGGTGTTTAATAGTCTAAACGAGAGCAAAAATTATTACTTATTTGTGAGAGGACTTAGAGGATTGTTAGGTACCTCCATAATCACCGAAAAAAATCAGGAT
>JAUWDN010000193.1 GCA_030608765.1 Promethearchaeota archaeon | reverse complement strand
AGCAAATGATGGTGATTGCACAATTCCTGAATCAGGAGCTTTAGAGGGCATACCAGAAGTTGGGGGTAATTTTGGAGCCGGAGGTAAATTAGTTCGCTTAGGTGGTCCACCCTTAGAGGGCGCTTTTGGAGGTGCTCCCGTTGCTGGTCTTTTTGGAGGACCCTTTCCAGGAGCTTTAGGAGGGCCACCTACCGTTGGAGATATTGTAGCTATGGTCGCTGAAGGCATTTCTTGTGCTGGAGCAGGACTACCGCTTAATAAACTAAACAAAGTACTCGCCGCTGCAGTTTTAGCCATACCGTCTGAAGGTGCGACAATTTTCTTAGAGGATGTACTAACAGTTTTCAATTCTGGTTCAATAGAAACATTTTTCAAATCTTTCAAGGCTTTGTTTAACGATTTTACAAAATCATTAATCCCCTTAACCGTATCTTCTAAATCGTCGCTTAAAGAGGTTAAACCCTTTTTCATAAAATTAACGACTCTCTCTATCTTCTTATATTCCTTCGAAACCAACGCTAGTTCATTTCCTCCAAATTTTTAATCATCTATTTTAAAAGAATAATATATAGCTATAGTAGTAATTGTATTATATTAATTTATATTTTTATTTTTATTTTTTTATAATATTTGTATCGCATCACAGATTTTATCTTAATTAAATAGATTCTATACAATCCAAAATTTATTGAAAAAAAACAACAATTAAAAGTTCCAAATCTAATATATTATTAAAAGTTTCAAATCTAATATATTATAAATATTATATATCATATTTCATTTGTATTTTTAATATAATAATATAATATATTAGTTTTCAATATTAATAGGTGTTAATGTTTGCCAAAGCGAGAACTCTTTATTAAGCGTGTGTATGAAATCGTTAACGAATTGAAGATTCCTTTAATCGATGAGAGGGTATATGAAAAAGCCACATTTAGTACTAGCGCAGCTATAGCGAGAGTGGTATTTAAGTTCGAAGAGGATGAATCTGTAATTAGGGGATTTTTAGGGTTAGCTGAGTACTTTCATACTGTTGTGATTAAGGTTAAAGACCAATTCTATATCCCTCATGCTTCGATACTTTTCAACTTAATCAGTTCGTAAATTTCTATTTTTTTTACTTTTCTTTTAGAGTTTATAGAGGTAAGGATACCTCAATTAGCTCAGTATTATTTATTGTTAATTAAGAAAAATCTTAAGTTTTTTCTTTCTTAATCTGATAATTTAGAAAGTTATTCTCTAACATAGAATTTTGATTTCATGATTATATCTAAAACTTCGCTTTCTGGTACATCATACCAATGTTTATACGCATCAGCTACAGCAAACCAAGATGTTTTCCTTATATTAGGACAATAAATCTCATCCACTTCATGTTGAATATGGGTAACTGTATGCAGTGGTGCTGTAGGGACGCCTATATATAATCGTTTTGGATTATATTTTTTTATCATTTTAATTGCTGCCAACATAGTAAATCCGGAAGCTAATCCATCATCCATTATAAAGATATAATTATTATTTATGAAAGAATTATAGGATGATTCAATATCCGTACTTTTACTGTAAAAATCAATTCTTTCTCTAATTTCTCTCTTCGTAGTTTCTATGGAATTTTCTATCGAACTTTCTGAAAGGTTTAATCGAGATAACAGAGCTTCGTTAATTAAAACTGTTCCATCTGTTGTAACCGAACCAAAACCCGCCTCAGTGTTGTAAGGGATCTTAATCTTTCTTACAATTAATACATCAAAACTTATATTAAGTGCATTACAAAATCCTTCTGCCACTGGTACGCCACCATTAGGAATTGTAAATAAAAAGACCTTTTCAATTTTATTACTAATAATTTTATTTATTACTGGGTTTTGGCTTAAAATAAATTCAGCTAAAATTTCGCCTGCTTTAAATCTAGACTCATAAGGGATAAAATTCATGATCAAAGTTCAATATGATATGAGAGAATTTAATTTTAACACTCACTTTCAATCTTTCTATTTACTTAAAAATAAAAATAGGAACTCGATTCTATAGTTAGACGCTTTTTTTGTTGAAAAGAAAGGATGACGGATTAGAAAAATGGGATTTCAAGAATTTAAGGAAAACTATCTTAAAACGACTGTTCCAGAAAATAAAATAGATATGATAAATTCAATTGGTAATTTGATTGATAAAAATAATCTGAGTTTCTTCACTACTCAATATAAAAATGAATCAGACGGCAAGGTACGAGCAGTAATTATCGATTCTATAGCGAATAGTGTACCAGAAGCCTCAAGCTCAATATTAATTGAAGCTCTTACAGATAATTTTATACTAGCTAGAAAATCGGCGGTGATTGCGCTTGGTAGAGTTAAGGTATTCTATGCATTAAAACCTTTGTTAGAAATGCTCAGTAATCCCTCTTTAGAAATAAGGGATGATGTACTTAAATCAATTGTGACTATAGGGAAAATAGGAGACATAAGTGAGATTATAAACTTTTTTGATAAAGGAAATATATATGTTAAAAGATCAATTCCAATCATCTTAGGTAAAATTCGATGCGACGATTCAACTAGTTACTTAAAGGAATTGCTTCACAAAAACGATCCTGAAGTTAGACGCAATACTATTCAAGCTTTAGAAAAATTGCTTCAAGCAAAGGATGCGAGACTAATTATCAATCTATTGGATGATATAGATGTGGAAGTTAAGAAGGCAAGTATTAAAGCCTTAGGTTCAATTAATAGTAAACGAGCGATTGATCCCCTTCTAAGATTATTAAAAAATAAGAATGAAAATATACGTAAGTTATCTATTAAATCATTAGAACGAATTTTTGCTAACATTGATTCTTACGAAAAAATATATGAGGTTGCAAATAGCAAAAATATGATAGAACGGAAGGAGGCAATCAAACTTTTAGGTTTACTTGAAGATAAGAATTCTATTGACTACTTGATTAATTCTTTTAAGAGTATTGATAATAAAACCAGAAAATTAGCTTATAATTCACTTCTTAAAATTTCTAAAGGTAAAGTTCCAGATCAAGTTCTTGAAGGTCTTAAGGCTAAGGAATGGAAAATTAGAAGTTTATGTGCAAAATTAACAGGAAAGTTAGGTAACGAACAGCAAATTTCATTATTATTAGATCTTTTAAACGATCCTGATAATAGAGTGCGAGACATCACTGTTGATACTTTATCCAAAAGAAAGAATCAAATGTCCATTAATGAGGTGAAATCGTTCTTGAATTCTTCGAATTGGAAGACCAAAAGAGCAGCAGTTAAGCTTTTAATTAAATTAGGAAATGAAGATAGCTTAGAAGCTCTATTACCCTTAATTAATGATGATGATCTTTTCATTAAAAGTTGGATTGCTCTAGCATTAGGAAAATTCGAAAACATTAGCGATATTTCTCCATTCATAGAAATGCTTGAAGACAACGATCCAAAAATTAGAATTGCAGCTGCTAAAGCACTTGGTCAAATAGGAAACAATGAAGCGTTAGAACCATTAGCAAAATCTCTATGGGACGACAACTGGAATGTTAGAAAAGAGGTTGAAGCTGCCTTAAATAAGATCGATTCTAACTGGTTAAAATCTATTTAATTAAGATTTGATTTTGAGAGTTGTAATATGAGATTTTGATATAGAATTCTTTAAAAATATCGTTTAAAATTTAAACAAGTATTTTTAAACCTAAATTTTCATGTTATACCATAACAAATATTTTAAAAATAAATGTAACTCAATTAAGGGTTAAACTCTATGAATAATTTAAGACATAAAACAAAATTAATTCTAATTTTGCTGGCGGTTTTAGTTACAACCATCAATCTAAGCATGCTATTTACATCAGTTAAAGCAGGACCTTATGTCCCTGAAGAACACGTAAATAACGGTTGGCATTGGGGTGTTGATGTTGGCGAAGAACTATATTGGGAACTAGAAATGATACTAACAAACGCGTCGAGCGGAGAAGTTACCATGATGTTTAG
>JAUWDN010000166.1 GCA_030608765.1 Promethearchaeota archaeon | reverse complement strand
AATTGAAAGTGGTATATAATGCCTGAAAATGAAAATTATAAAGAAGAGATTGAAGTCTTCCCATTTATCGAAGGAGAAACCATAGATTTAGTTGCCCATAACTCAAAATGGGCGGATCTCAAATGTAAATGGAGAAACGATCCAAAAGTCCGGCATTATTCAAGAAATATATGGCCAAGGAGTCTGGATGATGTGAAAAAAAGGTCTGAAACTGTTCCAGATGGCCATAGACATACCAGAGATTATGTAGGTTTTATTATTTATCACAAGCGCGATAAGCGTCCGATTGGAGACATTGGATTGAACCGTATTGATTGGGTAAATCGTCATGCTAACATTTACGCGATGATTGGTGAACCCGAATATTGGGGGAAGGGTATAGTAGGAGAAGCCGCTCAATTATTGCTTAAATACGCATTTTCAGAATTAAACTTACACAAAGTAAGAGCTGGTGTATTTACACCAAATGAAAGATCACTCCGTGCAGCTGAAAAACTGGGGTTAAATAAAGAAGCGGTAGTGAGAGAGGCGATGTATGTCGACGGCAAATACCATGATATCCATAAATGGGGCTTAACAAAAGAAGAATGGTTAAAAAAGAATAGAATTTAACTACATACTGATTAAAAATGACAGAAGAAAAAAAAGGTAAGGAAGGTAAGGAAGAAAAAAATGATGTATTTCCTTTTATAGAAGGAAAGACTATCGATTTAGTTGCGGATAATTCTAAATGGGCAAATTTAATTTGTAATTGGATCAATAATCCAAAAGTTCGTCATTATTCTCGGAATATGTGGCCACAGACTCTTGAAGAGGTAAAAAAAAGGTTCGAACATACACCAGACAGACATATTCGGGATAAAGCAAATTTTATGATTTATCATAAGCGAGAAAAACGGCCAATTGGTATTGTAGGGTTAGATGAAATCAATTGGGTCAGTAGAAATGCTAACCTTTTTGCTTTAATCGGGGAACCCGAACATTGGGGAAAAGGTATAGCTGTTGAAGCTTGTGCCTTAGTAATTAAATACGGTTTTACCGAATTAAATTTACATAAAATTGATGCAGGAATATTTAGTCCAAATAAGAGATCTCTTCGTGCCGCTGAGAAATTGGGATTTGAAAAAGAAGCAATTATAAAAGAAGTAATATATGTTGATGGAAAATATCACGATAATCATAATTTTTCGATTTTTAAAAGAGATTGGCAAAAATCAAACGAATAACCAATAATTAAAGAAAAAAAAAAATTAAAAAAAAAAAAAAAAATTAAATATAATATTTACATTATCCTCCCGCCAAGGGGGGAAAAATCGCTACAATATCACCATTCTTGATAACAGTTTCTCGCTTTTGGTGTGGGGTACCATTAATTAGAATGATCAATTTTACTTCTTTTGAAATACTAAACATCTCTAATATTGTGCTTACTGTACTTCCTAAAGGCAATGTAATAGTTTTCTTCGGGGGAGCATTACTTCTTAAATTAGCAAAAAATTTCACAGTAGCGGTGATATCCTTTTTTTCATTCATCTTCATTTCTTATAATGTACCATTTGTATAATAGAGACATGTTCTTAGGAAACAAACCAACTCTATCGCCATCTTTTACTATTTTATTAAATTCTGACTCCTAATACTCTCTCGCTCCATATGGATTTAAGATAAGTCACAGCAATTCCGAAATAATCGATTAATTCTAATGTTTCATAGTTACCTTCTAAAGTTAATAAAACTTCCCCCTCAGGATCGAGAAGTTCACCTTTCTCTTTTGAAATTTCGCACATGGGGCCATCATCATCACTAATTTTAGAATCTAAAATGAATCCTATAGGCGAATTGTTATAATTGAAGATATTATTATGCTTATCAAGTTTCATTAGAAGAAATCCACTTTTGTTTTTAACTATGTTCCCTTCTAAAGACCCAATTTTTTTTTTTTTTTTTATCAAAATAGTTATTTCCATCTATATATCCTATTTTTTTATGTTTTTTGTTATACACTTCTAACATTTTTACACCCTTCGTGCTTTTAATTAATATAATTTGAGAATGCATCTAAATCTTTCTGAAAAAGGGAGCGGTCTAATTATATATTGATTTAATAATCTAAAATAGCGAGTAATTAGACTCTTAACTTAAAAATAAAAAAAAAAGTATTTTGTGAGTAATTTTAAGTATTACTTCTATTCCTTCTAATCTTCGACGCGAGTAAAATACCATTTATACAATAATGCTTGGTTTCCAGCGAATATTCCGACTCTATCGCCGTCGTTTACTTTTTTATTAAATCCAGAGTACACTCCATTTACAAAGATGTGGCTGGTTTCACTTTCCTTAATAGAAAACTTCTTTAGAATGTCGGAAACGCTCTTTATTCCTTCAGTACTTATTTCCGCGTTAGTTGGGCTCTTTGGAGATTTTTGTTTTGATATTTTCTTTGCTAAATCACCGAACAATTTAACTAAAATTGTCATCTTTTGGGCACTAAAGATTAAAATACGCTATCTAACTCGTCATCTGGTACATCAAACACTCCATTGTGGGGTGGTAGTGGTTCTTTTAGTAGGAATTCAGGTAACCTATCGTCTGCGTTAGTAAATCCTGCTGCTTTATTGAATTTTAATTCTGTATCAATAATTGACTTTCCTATTCCCGCGATGTCGTTAACAGTTAAATTTATTCCCAATACTCCATTTACGGTTTCTACCACTCCTTCTAAACCTTCGGGGATGTCTAATACGGCAAAAGCGATAAATAGACAATAACCCGTAGCATCAATTACTGCAGTTGCTAACTGTAAATTCCGCGATAATTCTGCTTTTTGTTTAGGGTCTCTAGGATCGGCGGTGCCACCCACTCCCATAATTTCGGTTGCTATGGCGTACCCTGCCGTGTGGTCTGCACCCATTGGAGTTGTTGCGTATGTTACACCAATACCTTTAATTGCTCTAGGATCGTAAGCCGGTAGCGCTTGGTTCTTTACTACTGGGACTCTTGTTACGCCCATTGCTTTTCCAGTAAATCCCGTACCATTTGCTAATATCCTTCCAGTCGGAGTCTTCTTTCTAATTTCTTCCATGAGGTTTAACGCTCCCTTTGCGTCTCCAAATTCAACTAATCCACCTTCCATCGCTACGGCAATTGCGTTTCCCATTTCAATCGTGTCAAGTCCTAAGTCGTTACACGCACGATTTAGCTCACCAACATCATCTAAGTTGTAAATACTACAATTAGCTCCTAAAGCCCAGACAGATTCGTATTCTAAAACGCCAACCGGATCTTTACCGCCCGGTTTTGTCCACACTTCAGAGCATTGAATAACGCAACCTGGGCTACAGAAATGAGGACGAACACCGCCTCTCTTTTTGATTTCTTCCGCCTTTTTCTCACCTGAAATGTTTTCAGATCTATCGTCTTGACCGGAAGAGAAGTTTTTTTGTGGTAATCCGCCTGCTTCGTTAATAATATTAACTAAAACACCCGTACCATATGTGTTTAGCGCACCTCCTGGTTTTGTTACGTCGTGAGAAGTAAGTGCGTCTGTTAATTTTTTCGCCCCTTGTTTAAACATTTCTGAGTTTTTAATTTCAACGCCTGGTGCTCCAGTATCGTCAACAACTATAAATTTCAATCCTTTTGACGCCATAACGGCTCCAAGTCCACCTCTTCCTGCGTACCTACTAGGTAAACCTTCAGGATCGTTAAAACAGACCCCAGAAGCCGTTCCTAACATTTCTGCAGCGATTCCACAACTACTGATGCTTACCTTGGCTCCAAATTCCTTATAAAGGTCTTTGTAGACTTGATAAAGTCCTTTTCCTGACCACTTATTAGCATTTATAAACTCAGTGCCGTTGTTAGTTATTTTTAGAAGGTAATAGTCTCTCCCTTCGTGCTTCCCTTCTATTATTAATGCAGCGATTTGTAATCGAGCTAACCTCTGAGCAAAAGTTGTACCTGCGTTTGCTTCCTTAATTCCTCCCGTTAAGGGTGATTTTGCCCCTACTGATAATCGTCCAGATGTAGGTGCTGAAGTTCCCGTAACAATACCGGGAGCAAATACAAGTTTATTGTTTGGACCCAAAGGATGGCAAAGAGGGGGTACCTCGCTTGCTACAATCGTCGAAGTAAGCGCTCGACCTCCAAGCGCCATGTAATCTTGAGGAAAATTCTCAAATTTGGCTTCAAGTTTATTCATATTTACTCTTAACATTCTTTTTGGCATAAATTTCACCTTAATTTTTAGGCAATTTATAATTGTGAATAATGATTATATAAATTCACGTTATGTAAATAAAGTAATATCGTAATAATGTTTGGTGGTTTAATTTGTCGTTAAATATTTAAAAGATAAAAAAACAGGCCCGAGGGGATATGTT
>JAUWDN010000042.1 GCA_030608765.1 Promethearchaeota archaeon | reverse complement strand
ACTGTCCTGAATAGAGCTCCTGGACGTTCAATGCGAGAAACCCTTGAACTTAGAATCCGACAATTGCTCGCAGAAGCGCGTAAAATGGCTGAAGAAACTGCTGCAGACTATATAGGGGACGAAGCTCATTCTGTAATAATGACTAAGTCAGGAGCAAGAGGCAATATTTTAAATCTGGGACAGATGTCAGCCGTCGTAGGTCAACAAGCGATAAGAGGCGAAAGAATTAACAGAGGCTATAGTTCAAGAACACTTCCACATTTCAAAGTAAACGATTTAACTCCTCGAGCTCGTGGTTTTGTTGAAAGTTCCTATCGGAAGGGCTTAAATCCCGAGGAATTCTTTTTCCATGCCATGGGCGGGAGAGAAGGCCTCGTAGATACTGCCGTTCGTACATCCACTAGTGGGTACATGCAAAGACGGTTAGTAAACGCTTTACAAGATATGATAATAGAAAATGATGGAACAGTAAGAAATAGCGATAAAAACATTATTCAATTCCGCTATGGTGATGATGGTATTGACCCTATGCATACAGATCATTCTGATGCTGTAAATCTTGAAGTGCTTCTACTTAAAGCTAAATCACTTGATTTAAATGAAATTCGCGAAGAAATTAAAAAAACTCCTAAACCCAAACTCGCAGCTAAAAAATCGACAGCTAAAAAACCTACAGCAAAAGAACCCGTAAAAGAAGAACCTAAAAAAAAGCCTAAACAAGAAGAAAAAGATAAAACTCTAAGCGAAGAAGAATTGCGAGAATTATACAACAAGGAGACCGGGAAAAACGCAGAATGGAGAGGAAAACTCACAAAAGGATATCAAGAATGGAAAAAAGAAAAATTAGGATGATTTTTTAAAAAACTTTAAGGTAATGGATTATGGGAAAAGTTACTAAAAAAATATTAGATGATAACTTAGAAGAATTAAAAGATGATGGTATTCCTGAGGATCTCATCGAGAAAATAAGAAATCGTGTTAAAGATGAAGAATTAGAAGAAGAACAATTGGAATACCTTTTAAATAAGATTTATGTTAATTATAATAATGCCATTGTTGAAACGAACGAACCTGTAGGAACAGTTGCTGCTCAGTCAATTGGTGAGCCCGGGACTCAAATGACGCTAAGAACGTTCCACTACGCAGGAGTTGAAGAGTTTTCGGTCACACAGGGACTTCCACGCCTCATAGAGATTGTCGACGCTCGACGTTTTCCTAGCACACCTCAACAAACGATTTATTTAGAAGAACCCTACAACCAAAGTGAAGAAAAAGCAATTGAGGTTCACAAAAGAATTGAACAAATTCGTATAGAGCAAATTACACACGATGTAGACTTAGACTTTGTTAATTGGAACATTATAATCAATCTAATTCCTGATATTTGCGAAAAAAAAGGAATCGATATCGATTCTATTCCTGAAATTTTAAAAAGATACAAGAAAAAGGGAACAATCAAACGAGAAGGAAATTCTATAATTATTGATCCTCAAACTGAAGATCTTCAAAGCCTTCAGAAGTTAAGAGAAAAAATCCTTAAAAAAGTTGTAAAAGGCGTACGAGGGATTAAAAGAGGGTTATTAACCCCAACTGACGATGGAAAGGAATGGGTTATTAAGACTGAAGGAACAAATATGCCTGGCGTCGTTCAAATTGAAGGAGTTGATATTACTCGAACGGTTTCAAACCATATTCACGAAATTGAAAAACTTTACGGTATCGAAGCTGCGAGAAATATGATAATTAATGAAGCTCAAAAAGTGTTAGAACAACAAGGATTAGATGTTGATAAAAGACATTTATTAATCTTGGCAGAATTAATGTGTGTAGAAGGCTCAATTCAATCAATCGGTAGACATGGAATTTCAGGATCAAAGTCAAGCGTGTTTGCGAGAGCGGCTTTTGAAGTAACTGTAAACCAATTATTAGATGCTGGTCTTTATGGCGAAGAAGAGCGCTTGTTAGGAATTCCTGAAAATGTGATCATAGGGCAAGTCGTGCCAATGGGGACAGGTCGCGTAAAAGTTCAATTTGATTTAGATGCTAACCTCAAAATATTAAACCAATTAAGAAAATCACAATAATATATAAAGTAGCTATATAGCACGAATTTTAACCCAAACCAACGATTTTAACGCTTCTTAAACATAAAAAACCAAAGAAAAAAAAAATAAAAAATTAATAATCATGTTCGATTTAGATGCTAATTTTAAAATCCTTAAAAGCAAGAAATAGGAGAACAAGCGATAAAATTTTAAGTTATTGTGTATTCTTTTAATCACGTTATTTTTGAAATTTAAATCAGATACTATAAGTTGAGACGATGGCAAGGAAAAGCAAAAAGATAAGCGAGTCAATCGATTTATCTCGAAAAAAAGTAAAGGAATTTGATGTTGATACTAATATTAAAGTTGCTTATAAAACAGGTAAAATGTTATATGGTAAAGCACAAGTCCTAAGACAAATAAGACAAGACCCATTTAAGATGATCATTATTGCTAATAACTGCCCGGACGAATTGGTAACTCAATTGAGGTATTATAATTCTCTCATAAACAATAACATTTTTATTCATAGATATAAAGGTTCGTCGTGGGATTTAGGATTAGCATTGGGTAAGCCATATATGGTCTCTGTTTTAGGTATAAACGATTTTGGAGATTCAGACTTAATAACTTTAAAAACTAAAAATAATTAATAACTAAGTGGAACCGAAAAATATGTTACGAAGACACATTAAACTTGACAGACAATCTATGGAATTGATTTCACTATTCAATAGTATTTCTGGTGCGATTATAAAAGACTGCTTTATTTTTCAATCTCCAGAAAACAATTCTGAGATAATTGTATTCTTAGTGAAAAAAGAAGATGTAGGTAAAGCCATCGGTAAAGCCGGAGAACACGTAAAAGATCTTATGGCTAAACTTCAAAAGAAAATTGATGTAATCCCTTGGTCAGAAAACCTTGAACAATTCATCCAGTTTATTTTAAATACTACTAAGAATTCAATCCAAGTTCAAAACATAGAAATTAAAGAAAGTAGAAACGAAAAGAAAACCGTGATTATTTCCGTTAGACCTCAAGATCGTGGAAAAGCTATTGGCAAAGAGGGTTCCATGATAAGAAAGATAAAAGAACTTGTTTTACGTCATTTTAATGTTGACAATGTTATAATCAACACCAAAAATTAAATATCTAATTTTTGAATTCAAAAATTTTAAGTTCTAAGGAAGATAATAAGGTATATCTCAATAAGATTTATTTCAAAGAAAAAAAAGAATTGAATTTTCATGGCCAAACCTAAAGGACTCTATGCGGCAAGGAAGCTAAGAAATAACCGAAAGAAACTTCGATGGAGTAAAACTAAATATAAGAGAAAGAAGCTTAAACTAAAACAAAAAGTGGATCCAATGGAAGGTGCTCCACAAGCTTTAGGGATTGTGCTTCAAAAAGTAGGACGGGAAAGCAAACAACCTAACTCTGCTATTCGAAAGTGCGTACGTGTTCAGTTGAAAAAGAATGGTAAAACTATTACTGCTTTTCTCCCTGGAGATGGTGCTCTTAACTTCATTGAAGAACATGATAGGGTAGTTGTGGAGGGAATCGGAGGCGCAAAAGGTCGTGCGGTAGGAGATCTTCCGGGCGTGCGATGGCGTGTAGTGATAGTAAACGGCGTAAGTTTACAAGCATTAATAGCTGGCAAGAAAGAGAAACCAATGAGATAGGTGTTGTAATATGAGTAAAGCGAAAAAAGATATTAAACTCTTTAATAAATGGTCATTTCAAAACATTGAAATTAATGATTGGACCCTAGAAAACTATATAAACTTAAGACCGGTTATAATTCCTCATACTGCTGGAAGACACGAACATAAACGATTCTGGAAGACTTCTAAAATATCTGTCATCGAACGTTTTGTAAATAGATTGCTAGCACCGGGATTTATTGGTAGTAAAATTAAAGGACATAAAAGTTCATACAGTTCAGGTAAGAAAAGTAAACTTTTAGGAAATTTAGAGAACGCTTTTACTTTGCTAGAGCTAAACACAGGGCAGAACCCCATACAAGTATTAGTTGACGCGATTTGTAACTCTGCACCTAGAGAAGAAGTTACGAAAATCGCGATGGGCGGTATCAGTTATTCCTCTGCTGTAGATGTATCGCCACAGCGTCGAGTAGATTTAGCAATTAAGTATTTAGTCCAAGCGATTGGTTCAAGTTCTCACTCAAACGAAAGAACTTTTGCTGAAAATATATCTAAACAGTTAGCATTAGCCGCTCAAGACAGCATTGAATCTAAAGCAGTAAAAAGAAAAGACGAGATTGAAAGGATAGCAGTTTCTGCTCGTTAGGTCTTTTTTAAGCTAAGTATTTTATATTTTTAACATTTTATTAACTACTTCTACCATATGCATACTCGTAATGTCATTTTTCTATACAGATTTGAATTGTAACTATTTGAAATTTTATCTTAATTAAGTCAACCCTATCTTTCGCTCTCGGTACCAAGAAAAAATAGAAAATTCCAATTGATATATCACCTAGATAATATCTAATATCATTTAAGCATAGTAAATTTCCTAATTTTTATATATTTCTAAAATATAATATTTAGTTAAGCAGAATTAATGATATTCAAGACTACTTAAACTTAAATTGAGCTCCGACAAAAATCAAGATGTTTTAGAGAAGCACCTTAAAACATTAGGTCAAAAAATAAGAATCGATATTTTGAAGAAATTAAACCTAAGTAGTAATCCTTTACCATATTCAGCATTACTGAAGGAAGTTTTAGGGAATAATCCAAATTCTGTCAATTTTTCCTTTCATTTAAAAGCGTTAAGAAATAGCGTTCTAATAGAGTCTTCTGAGAATGGTTATAACTTGAGTATCTTAGGGAAACAGATTTTAAAAAAAATTATGTCTATCGAACAGATTCTCAACGATAAGAATAAGAAAATAATGATTAGGACTTCTAAATACTCGAAGGAACCATTTGATGCAAATAAAATCGAAGCTTATTTGATTAAGGAAGGAAGAGTAGAAAAATTTGTAGCAAAAAAGATTTCTAAGGAAGTGGAAGAGCGTTTATCAAAAACCCATATTGAATATTTAACTGCACCCTTAATGAGGGAATATATTAATGCTATTCTATTAGAAAATGGTCAAGAAGAAATAAGGCATAAATTGACGAGATTAGGCACACCCCCTTTTGAAATTTTCAAACACTTTGATAATAATTCCATCAACCCTGAACAATTACTCTCAAAACTAGGATCAGATGTATCAGAACAATTTTTACTCTTAAATCTGCTTCCTAAGAATTTAGCAGACTTGTTTTTATCAGGAGAAGTGGTTCTCCTAAATTTAAACTATTGGAGTTTAAGACCTTTAGGTTTCTACATTGACACAGATTCAATTTTAGAGTATATTTCAAATCACTATTCGATTAATCTTGATAGTAATGATTATTCGATAAACCAAATTCAATTAATTATGCATTTCTTCGATTTATTAGCAACATTTAAACCATTTTTTTCAGAAGATATATTATTAGGCAATTTTTATAGTTCATTTTTAACTCGCTTTAATTCTATAAAAGAACCGTCAAATCTTATAAACATCGTGATTTCTCAAGTTTTAAAACTGGGGTATAGACATTATGATGAAAAATCTCATCTTTCTTTAGAAATCTCTTTATTAGATAAAAATAAGGATGAAGAACTAGAAAATTCACAAGGGCAAAATAGCCATAACTTTATAGATAAACTTTTTTACCAAGTTAATCAAAACAATGAACTTATTGCCCCTTTAATATTATTCGATTACTCTAAATTTCTTACTTCTAAAAATACATATGATTTTTTTGTACATAACTTCAAATCAGGTAATTGTAGAAATTTTATTTTCTATAAAAAAAATAACTCAAACTTACTCAATTCTACACTTGTAAATGTTCATAGCCTCAATGGTAGCGATCGAAAAAGAAATAAAATCATATTAGACAAAGTTTTAATAAATTTTCATAAGATTGCTGAATATTCTAACCAGAACGATAATTCTTTTTTTGAACATTTACAAGAAAGGCTAGATTCTGTTTTTGAACTTTTTGAATATAAAAAAGATTTGATAAATCGAAAATTGAAATCCTCAAATCAATGGAAAAGAATAATCTCTGAATTTTTTGGAGCAAAAGAGGCTAAATGGATTGATGATTCTTTAAAATCGGTAAGTATTTTTGGTTTTAATGAAGCAGTAAAAATGCATTGTGGCATTGAATTTGATAGGATCGAAAAAAGTGAGTCTTTTGCCTATAATATATTAGAGTTTATGAGTGATATTATCAAAGAGAAGAATCAAAAAGAAAGTGAAAACTATATCCTTACTCAACCTCACCAGGATAGTTATTTATATGACACATGGCACAACAATCAATATAATTTAGGTAACGAATCTAACCGATATAGTATAAATATGGTTAGAGAGGATTCGAAATTATCTCTCAAGAGGAAAATTGAACTACATAAAAATTTTGAGAAATATTTTGATGGAGGAAGTTTATTAACACTCGGTTTGAATAATTTAGCTATAGATGATCTAATAGAAGAAATAATATCTTCAAAACTGAATGCGTTCCAATTAGAGATATAAAAACCGTAAAATATTACGACAATAGCTCTGCTAATATCGCCTTTCTCATAGGAATTCCGTAGTACGCTTGTTTAAAGTAAATAGATTTTGGTGAACTATCAATTTCAGGTGAAATTTCATTGATTCTCGGTAGTGGGTGCATGATTTTAAAATCATCTTTAGTTTCTACCATATCCTTTTTTGTAAAAACGTAAAAATTTTTAACTCTATCATATTCTTCAATGTCGGCAAATCTTTCTTTCTGAATTCTAGTAACATAGAGAACATCCAGGATACTTAATATGTCGCGATATTTTTCGATTTCTTTATATTTAACCTGTCGCTGTTGTAAGAAATCTTTATCCCTGTTTCTAAGCATTAAATCTTTAGGACTAATAAAATAAATGTTTGCTTCGTAATTGGAGAGCAATATTGATAATGAATGAACTGTCCTACCGTATTTCAAATCTCCCATTATCCCAATATTTAATCCGTCTAATTTATGACCCTCTTCAGTAATGGTTAATAAATCCAATAAAGCTTGAGTTGGATGCTCACCACTTCCTGATCCCGCATTGATGACAGGTATTTTTGCAAAATTGGCTGCTAATCTAGCTGCCCCCTCCAAATTATGTCTCATAACAATGCCATCACTGTAATTTTCTACTGTGCGAATGGTGTCTGCGATACTTTCACCTTTCTTTATTGAAGAAACCTCGCCTGTATGAAAACCAATTACA
>JAUWDN010000260.1 GCA_030608765.1 Promethearchaeota archaeon | reverse complement strand
AAAGGTTGAGGCGTAATCTCCCTTAGGATTTCATCGCCATCTCTTGCATTACTTAGCTCACTTTCTGTGTCATCTTCTAGATGATTCTCTTCTAGCTCTTCTTCAAGTTTAGGTATTTCGTGAAGATCTAAGATTTCTGGTTTAGCAACTGATTTCTTTTTAGGTTCTTTTTTTTTTGGTGGCGCTCTTTGTTCCTTTGCGTGCTGCTTTTCCGTTTTCTTAGAAGTCATTTTTATTCGTGGAGGCCTACTAGAAATTGGAAGTAACGCACCACATTTTCTACATACACGCCCATTTAGCTCGTTGTTCGTAGTCCCACAGTTGGAACAAATAATCATTTTGCTTATCTCTTCTACAAGTTGTTAAAATCAGAAAAATTTCTTTTATTAACTTTTTAATTATAATAGTAGTAAAAAAATACAATTTTATATATTTATATACATGAACAAATTAAAAAATTAAAAAATAAAAAGAGTTAGGCGTATAAAATCTCTTTTAATAAATTAGAAAAACAATCTATATCTTCTTTATTGAGGTGAGTGTCTTGTTTAAGCATGAGAATATAATACGGACTAACACCTTCTTTAAAAGTAAGCTGTTTAAATATAAAGTTTCTGCCATATCGTTGAACAACCATGTGATTTTCCTCTTGCTCACGACTGGGTTGGACTTCTGTGAAAACAAACGAGTCGTTGAGACTTAAAAAATATGGTGTTGAGGCAGCTAGAAGATTTTTAGTTTCATCGTCTTTGTAAAAGGATCCTACGATTAAAGAATTATCGTCGAGTAGAACAATCCCATCTGAATACGTTTTTTTTCCGAATTCAATAATCGTTTTTTCAATCAATTCAGACTTCGGATATATGTTTAATAAGATTTCTGACATTGCTTTTATGATTGATGGGAGATCGTAGATACTAGTATTATAATAATAAATTTCCTTGTATTCTACGCTTTTTTTTATTTTTTCCTTTATTTCGAATTCGAGATTTTTCATCTCGTTTAATGCGTTTCGTCTTAACGCGGGATCGTATTTATGTAGAAAGATATACATAGGTGGTGCGATTTCCAGCTTCCTGAATTGCTCTACGACGTCTTTAAGATAGCTGATAGCTTCAGGTATCCTTACTCGATTCTGAACATCTATAACGTAAACAACGATTTCTGTGTCATCGAAATATTTTCCTGGGTTTTTTAAATAAGAAATTCGGTAAGAAATTTGCCCTCCAAGATCCCATTCGGCAATTTCCTTCCCCATGAACTCAAATATCCGCCTTTGAGCTCCACGAGTTGGCTTTAGAAAAGCTATTTTCGAGAATTCGCGTTGGAGACCATAGATAATTGTCGTTTTGCCAGCGTTGTCTAAGCCTGTAAAGAGTAATTTCGAAGCGGAAGCAATTTTATTCTTTTCCTTCTCGTTCTTAGATAAATATTGAATTGTCAAACTAGTTTCACCTTGAAATAGACAAATTAATTTTAGTATATATTCTTATGTAAGATAGTATTACTATCGTTCTTATAAAATTAACTCTAACTTAAATATTAAAATCCTTAGCATTTTTTAAAAATAAAAAGCGATATTTCCTCAGATAAAGTTCCACTTATTAGTTGATTAATAAGATTCTTTTTTTAGAACTCCGTTGGCATATCATACGTAATATTAGGGCGAGATTTAAATATATCATTAAGTTTTTCGACTACTTCTTGAGCCGTTTTAGCGCCATAAATTGTGTCACTTCTCCTATCGTCAATTTTCTTTCCTGCCATCTTCGATGACCAGCCTTTAATCCCCCCAGTTAGTGCAATAATTGGTTTTCCGTATATCCAAGCAAAGCACATCTCAGATAGCGTCCCTGCTTTTCCTTCTATCGCAACGCATGCATCACCGCTTAACACGACAATAATGTTTCGCGCTTGGGAAAATGGAACCGGAATCACGACGTCAACATATTTATTTGCTAAACTCTTATCTTCAAATGGTATAATTCCGATTGTAAAACCACCCTCCTGCTTTGCTCCTTTACAAACAGCTTTCATCACACCTGAAAGGCCTCCACAAGAAATAGCAAAATGATTCTTGGCTAGCAGTCGTCCCAATTCAATTGTAACTTTTTCTGTTGCAGAGTCGATTTCGCTCGTGCCGATGATGGAGATAGTCCCCTTAAAAATTTTTTTAAAATCAAAATTCATAAGATATCAACATTTTATATTATAGTTTTTTATCATTAAAATTCTATAACTTTGATTGAATCCTTACCATCATTAATATTTAATTCTAATTCCTTCTTGATCCTTCCAATTACGGCAGCAGACATGTCATAATCGTTGAAAATCTTTATTACATCCTGAGATGTCTCTTCTGGTGCGGTTAAAATATAAGAGGTTGTTAAATACATTTGAACATAGATTTCTAAATTATAATCCTTTTCTATTAGGGTGGGAGGAATAACGATTTTTTCTATATTTATATCCGCTCCAACTTTAGAATATTTTATCAATTGTAAAATCGTGCCGAAAATTCCCCCATTGGACACATCTTTTGACGAGTTTACAATATGTTTTCTAGCAATAACATTCATAGATGCTCTTTTATTTAAAACTTCTTCAGAAGACTTGTGCGTAACTGTGTCCCAATGTAGATTACTTGCTCTCCCTAGTTGACCTTCAAAATCTACTGCTAAAATAATGTCATCGTTTTCTTGAGCGTTGTTTGCTGAGATATAGTCACTCGTCTTGATTTCACCTATTAATGTGGAGCTTAATTCGTAATAATCTTTCGTATTAGTATGACCTCGAACGATAGGAACTTTAAACTTGTTTGAACCGTTACACACGCCTTCAATCATTTTTTGACCAATGCTTTGTTCTTTAAAGGAAATTATAATGGATGCGGCTAAAGGTGTTCCGCCACAAGCGAAAATATCATCAACCCCAACTAAGATAGAACTAAATCCCGCACCGAAGGGAAATTTCTCAATGTAGCTCGTTTTAATCCTATCAGTTGTTACCAGGGTGTACATTTCACTATCGTTTTTAATAGCAGCAGAATCTTGTCCTATGTCTGAAAAGATGCGAGCACTTTTAAAAGAATGTGCGTTAACATAGTTAACAATAGGATTTAGCCCTTCTTTTTCTATGATATTTTTATTATTCCTAATATACTCTGCAATTTTTTCTAGCATTAATCGTCTAATTTTTTTTTTTTTTTAATTTTTATATATAGCTAGAATA
>JAUWDN010000104.1 GCA_030608765.1 Promethearchaeota archaeon | reverse complement strand
GCGAAAATTTGATATAAATCCCGACGATCTAAATGATCCTGTTGTTCTAATTGGTTGGCCCGGAATAGCATTAGTCGCTAAATTAGCGATTACTTCTATTAAGGATTCAATTAATGCCAAAGAATTCTTAGATATTGAATTCTTTGATTTTCCCCCTAAATCAAATGTCGAGAAGGGAAAAATGGAAATACCTTCAGCTAAAGTTTATTTCAAGTCCAGAAAAGAAGAAAATAAACCAGATTTATTTGTTTTAACTGCGAATTATCAACCTCAAACCTCACAAGGTGTATTTGAGTTTTCACAACAATTTTGTGAAGAGATGGATAAATTAACAGAAAGTAAAATTAAAATGTATATTAGTGCTGGTGCGATGGTGACTGAAAGGATAAGAGATATGCCTATTGTCCACGTATGTGGGACAGATCAAGAGATTGTTGACTCATTCTTAAAATTTGAAAACACTCTATTAATGAAAGTTGGTGTTATTGCTGGAGCAAATGGAATATTACCCGCGTGGGCAGGTAAAAAGGGTTTTGCTCCCGGTGTGTGTTTATTAGCAGAAACATTACCCCTACCAATGATGGTACTCGACCCTCGAGCATCTAAAGCATTACTTGTAATTTTGAAGGAATATTTTGATATTGAAATGAACTTCGATGATTTAAATACAAAAATCGATGAAATGGAGCACATACTTGAATCCTATAAAAAACAAGCAAGTCAATTTATGAAAGGACCTCAAGAAGATCGTGGTTCCGATTCTTATTTCCGTTAATTTACATGCTGAACTTTATTTTTTGTTAACTCGTTTTAAAGGAGTATTAAAATGCTTATATCCTTGTATAAAAGTTAACAATTTATATTGCAATCAATTTTAATTACTAATAATATAATACTATCTGATTAAAAGAAAGTGAAATTTTGATGAAATTCTTCAAATTGTTTGAACCTTTAAAAATTAGCAATATAACGATCTCAAATCGAATTGTTATGCCTGCGATGCATCTCAACTTAGCTAACAACGGATTTATTACAAAGAAATTAACTGATTTTTATGTTGAAAGAGCCAAGGGGGGTGCGGGATTATTAGTTGTCGGGGGATGTTATGTAGACATATATGGAAAAGGCTTACCGTCAATGATAGCTGTAGATGATGATAAATATCTCCCAAAGTTAACCGAATTCACTGAAATAATACATAACGCTAATGAAGATGTTAAAATCTGCTGTCAACTTTATCACGGCGGTGCATACGCTTTCCCTCAAATTATTGGAAGAACTCCTATAGCACCTTCGGCAGTTTACAGCAAATTTAGTAAAACAACGCCCAAAAAGATGACTATAGAAGATATAAAGAGAGAGCAACAAGCGTTTGTTTCTGCCACAGAACGTGCTAAAAAATCTGGTTTTGACGCGGTTGAAATATGTGCTAATGCGGGTTACTTAATGGATCAATTTATTTCCCCTAAAACTAATAAAAGAACCGATCAGTATGGGGGTGATCTTGAGAATCGCTTGAGGTTTCCAATTGAGACTATTGAATTAATGAAATCAAATGTTGAGGATTTTGTTCTTGGATATAGAATCTCTGGAGACGATTTCGTACCAGGAAGCAATACATATAAAGAAAAAGCGATAATTGCTGAAGAGTTAGGAAAATATCTTGATTACTTTAATGTTACTGGTGGATGGCACGAAACGAAGATACCTCAACTTACTATGGATGTTCCAGAAGGATGCTATACATACCTAGCAGAAAACATTAAAAAGCATGTATCTATCCCAATTTTTTCATCAAATAGAATTAATACTCCAGAATTAGCAGAACAGATATTAATGACGGGCAAAGCTGATGCTATTTGCATTGGAAGAGGATTAATCGCTGATCCATACCTCCCAATGAAAGCAAAGAAAGGTGAACTAAGAGATATAATGAACTGTATTGGATGTAATCAAGGCTGTTTTGACAATGTTTTTAGAATGATGCCAGTAACTTGTCTAAGAAATGCTCGCGCTGGGAACGAAGCTAGAACTGAATTAAAACCTTTAAAAGAAAAGAAGAAAATAATGATAATTGGATCTGGTCCGGGAGGCTTAGAAGCCGCAAGAGTTGCATCAATTAGAGGACACGATGTGCATATCTTTGAAAAAGCAGACAGGATTGGGGGATTGCTAAATATTATTTGGGTACCACCGGGAAGAAACGAATTTAAACGAATGATAGATAATTATTCTTATTGGATTCAGAAATATGGTATCAAAGTTTACTTCCAGCAAAATGTATCTCTAGAAAAAGTAAAAGAATTTAACCCCGATGTTGTATTTATCGCAACTGGTTCAAAACCAATAATACCTGCAATAAAGGGGATAAACAACAAAAATGTATACTGGGCAAACGATGTTTTTAGTGGTGATGCTCCCATAGGTAAAAATAACGTAATAATTGGGGGTGGTGCTACTGGGATTGAATTAGCAATATTCTTATCCAAGTATGGGTCACTCACTAAGGAGGCATTCGAATTTCTTACTTTTTACAAAGCTCTAGAGTCAGAAGTCGCATTAAAAATGCTCCATGAAGGAAGAAATCAAGTGACCGTTCTGGAAATGTTACCTAAATTAGGAACTGCTTTAGGAAAAACCACTAAATGGGTTTTACTCGATAAATGTGATGCTTTAGGTGTAAAACTAATCGCAGGCGCAGACATTCAAGAGATAGGAGAGGATTATGTAGTCTATAAAGATGCTGCAGATAAAGAACAAGTTATTAATAGGGTCGATTATGTGTATCACGCAACGGGCGTAGAACCAAAAGATTCTCTCTATAAAGAAATCAAGGCTCTAAACATCCCTATAGAAAAGATTGGGGACGTTAGAAAGCCAGAAACTGTAATGGAAGCTGTAAGCAGGGGTTATAAAATCGGAAATATCGTATAAGATATTTTTTAATTTTCATTTTATATTTTTATTATAGGAAAAAATAGTTCATGTAAAAATGCAAGATATCGATTCTGGTAAGACCAGCGAAACGAATGATAAAATAGAACATCATATCTCCAATAATTTAAAAGGAGTAAATGAGCAATCACGCAATTATATTAAAGATATTGTGGCTTTGATTAATAAAGAAATTGGTATTAACAAAATCGTATCCATTCTTTTATTTGGAAGTCAACAAGTAGAGAAAGAAAATACGATTGTTTCGGATTGTGATCTGCTTTTTATCTTTAAAAATCGAGTTTCA
Source organism: Promethearchaeota archaeon (assembly GCA_030608765.1). The sequence goes on along the minus strand of JAUWDN010000104.1, from coordinate 2,374 downwards.
AGCCGGCATATTAAAGAAATCGAGAGGTATTTTATCGCACTAGAAATTAAGCATAATTTTAAAGAACCGACTTCAAACCTAACACGGGAAGTACTTAGTGTTATTCAGCGTTCAACGGGAATGTTTGTAAGCCATTTTCTAACTAAACAGAAATATTGGGAACAAGGCATTTTTTACAAAATCTTTCGAGTAAATCGCGTATTTTCAGCATTATTTGCGCCTCGAAACATTGTTTTAGGTAATGTCATTCAGAATAGTACTATTTTATATGGTGATGATCTAAGAAATATTCTCAGACCTAAAATTAAAATCTCAGTTCGTGAGATATTCCGGTCTACCGTCATGAATCTTTTTATTTCCTTTTTTGCTTTGCTCATCGGCCCAAACAAGGAATTAAATTCTATAAAATACCAATTAGAAGCTCTTAAATGGTCATTGAAAGCTTCAAACTATTATTGCTATGAAGACTCAGAGCCATTAGATAAAATTGTTAAGAGGTTTATCTCATTTGAAAAACCCAGAAAAAGAGCAAAAGCAGAACGATTTTACTTAAGATTCCTCGAACTAAGACAAAAACCATCTAATAATTTAAAATTTATGCTACATACACCTTTTAGAATTTTAAGGATTCATATGAAAGCAATACTCTTTAGGAAGCTGACAAGAAGAAAAATAACTAAAAAACCGTCTGAAGCTAAAGAGCAAATTGCAGCACAACGTTATTTTCCTCTGACTTATTAAATACGAACAATAGCATAAATCTATGCAATTTAGATTTTGTATAAAAATATTAAACTTAAAAATTATATAAACTGATAAATTAGAATTCTATAGATAGTATATTTTTATATTTTTAAAGGTATATTAGTTATTAGAAATAAAAATTCACTTACAATTTACTTCTATTAAAATGGAAAAAGATAATATTGATGTAAAGGAATTATTTCTCGATATCTTGGCTATAGTTAAATTCGAGCTTCGTTTCTACAAAGATAAAGAAAGCCCAATGTTTACCCGAATCGTCAAAACAAGAGTATTCCAACAAAAACTACAAAAACTAAAAGATTTCATCAACACTTATTTTAAGATTATGTATAATGATGATAGTCCCATAAGTCAAGCTGCACTACAAACACAGCTAGATAATGTTGCGCGTATAACTAATTATTACAACGATCTTTCCGGATTTTATAAGGATCAGACAAAAACTCTCATCACAAAAGACAAACTTCTTAATTTGATCGATTACAGTCATATTGAAAAACTCTTCTTGGTGTTTACTAATATATTGGATTATGAACATTATAAAAGTAGTTTAATATTCCCTCACGATAAAGAGAAAGAAAAGCTTCTAAAGGCTTTTCTAAATCGGATTGCTAGTTCTGACATAAAAGAAGTCGAAGATTTAATCGATCTTGAACAAGCCATCGATAACTTTATAGAAAGTATCGAAGTGGGTATATAAAAAAAACTTTTTATAATTTTAGGTTTTTCATATATTTTTGCATACTATTCCTTTTTTTCTTGCGACATCTATTCAAAAATATTTTTATACTCGCATTAGCATGTATCAGTAAATATAATAAAGTTTAACAGTTTTTTAAGAACACAAGTTTATGTGATTCTTGAACTTTCACAAGGGTATAGGGATAAAGTAAAAATGGATTGTATAACTAATATCTTAGATTTTTACAATAAGAAATCTAAGGAAGAGGAGATCGACCTATCTCAATTTAACAAAGTTTGGTTAAGCAATCTCCTTATTAAAATTATGAAAAACTTTAATTCGGGAAGAACAAACGATTTAGAACTCCAAAACTGTTTAATTTTGCTTGTGAATTTATTCTCAAATAATGATAGTCCTGACAACTATAATCATAAAGGAAAAAGCACTCAGGAGTTAGTAAATAGCGAAAGAACCGATTATAGAGAGATTTTAAAATCAGAATTTTTAAGCAACTAGTGTATAATAATAATTTTAAAACACTTTCAATTCTAATTCCTTTAACTTATCGTAATCGTTAAAAATTGAATCTATTTCATTTAAAACCTCCAAGATTGTGTCTTTAGTCTTTTTATCTTGACCGAAAGTTTCCACAATTACTTTATAGAGGTTTATATTATATTCCAAGGTTAACTCAGATATTTTTTTTAAGTCTTTTTCAGCAATCCCTTTTTCTTCTAATTTCTCGAAAATACCTTCAAATTCTTCTTTTAAATTATTTGTCGCTATTAAGGCTTTAGTACATTTTTCTAGGAGTTCTTGCTCTTTATCGTACACAAATTTATCTTCTTCCGAAAGCTCCGAATTGTCTAATATAATGTCTAAACGTTCATTCAGCAGATTCTTTACTCTCTCGTAGATATTAATTGC
>JAUWDN010000083.1 GCA_030608765.1 Promethearchaeota archaeon | reverse complement strand
ACTACAATGTTAAGTAACAACGACCCTAAGCATTATATTCCTTATATCACATCATACGACGAAAAAACAAGAGATTATTTCCTTCAAGTTATCCAAAAAGCAAGTTTAGAGGATGGACGCTTCCAAGACGTGTTTCCCTATACAGATTGGGGTACGATAGAGATCCGTATATCGGACGCGCAAATATCAATATGCCGTAGAATTGGAATCGCATTATTATTGCAGGCTATGTGTTATAAAGCTCGAAAATTACTAGAAAAAAGAAAATGGGTACCCGATGCTGGTAGTGAGACAATAACTTACAATAGAAAGACTGCTATTGAGAGGGGTTTAATTTCTTTATTCCGTCCTCAGAACCTTACTCGGGAGCACCTTGCACAGTACGATCCTGAATTTGCTGAACAATATCTGGGTCCTGAAAATCAACCAGTTAGATATATGATGCAAGCATGTCAGCGAATGTTCTTTTACTTGAAAGATGTCCTAAAAGAACTTGGTTTTCTCTATTCTCCATTTCTGAAACCAATTCTTCAATCAGTGTTTGGAAATGTAAGTTACGCGGAACCACCTATTACTGAAGCTGAATACCAACTTAGTCTTTATCAATATAAATTAGACAACAACGAAAATCCTAATATTCTTTACGATTTAATCTACTTTACTATTGAATATTGTAAAGATCCTATCAACAATCCATTAACGGGAGTTTTAACTCTCCCAAAAGAAATGCGAGAATAATAATTTTCCTAAATAAAATAATTTTCGGATGAAATAAATAATGTTAACAGCAACAATAGAACAAGACGGAAAAACAAGGGTTGAGAATATATTTGTAATCGACTCCCATTCACATTTAGGGGAAGATGTCGATGGAGCAACCATGATGAATCCTCTTGCGCCTGGTACAGGAACATTTGATTTTTGGGGGAACGTACAGGGACGACTAAAAGCAGATTGGGTGGCTACAGGGGAACAATCCTTTTCTACTAAAATAGATGGAAAATTTACAAAAATTAGTTGGTCCTTCAACCAATATCCTTTTACAGATAAATTATACATTGCTTTAAAATCGATAGGAAAAAGATATTCGGGTTTAAAAGAAAAATCAAAATTCTATTCTTTTATCGACCAAGGCGTTGTTTTTCCCTTTCAAGATGTGTTTAGAGCAAAGCATCCAGAAGCTCTATATCGGGCAAGTAATATTAATGTTTCAAGATTTACCACCCGTTTTCCATTTTCTATGAAATTAATTGGATACGCGCGTTGCGATCCCATGGAAGGAGAAAAAGCAATAAAAGAAGTAGGATATGCCCGAGAAGAACTAGGGCTCAGAGGTTTAAAATTGCATCCTCGTTCAGAAAGATGGATTGACGATATAAAATCCGGTAAACCACAAAATGTGTTGATTGAAGCGGCAAGCTTTTCTTTACCCGTAATTTTTGATACTCGAGGGAGAGGTTCAATATTAGACATAGCAGAATTAATAAAGTCAACGCGATCTGTATTAACTCAACAATATCCAGAATTATTACCTCACTTTAAGGTTATAATCGCTCATTTTGCTCAGGGAAACATTGGAGATCATGAAGTTTATAACGCCCTAGTTCAACCCAACACATATGGAGATTTATCTATGCTTCATGGGGAGGGAGCGGGTAACTTTTTTGAGGATTTTCGAAGATGGTTTAAGTCTCACGACAAGATAAGAGTTGACAATCGAGATTGGTCAGAATACCTTCTATACGCTTCAGATTACCCTTATTTTGGGGATGTTCACGCCCAAAAACTTCTAAAATACATTATTAATAAACAGTTTTTTGATTCAGGCGGAACTCTTAACGATGTTAGAAATATAATGGGGTTGAACCAACTTAAGATTTTACCGGAGTATAATTTACCGCAGGTAAGAAAAGATGGTCCAACTTTGCCAAGCACGATAATATCGACCCCTCTAAATGAAAATATTAATTCTTACGAAATTGCTATTAAAGCGCTTGCCAAATTAATCACAGAGAATAAAATCGATATTAGTAGATTCTGTATTCAATTCAAAGAGACGTGGAACGAATTTAACGACGATGTATTATTGTATACTTTAAAACGCGCAACTAAAGAAGAAGTTCTAATAATATTAACAAAACTTGTAAAAGATCAAATCGCTTTATTTGCGCCCTTAAACAAAGAGGCAGCGTGGAATAAGTTTGGATATAAATATTTCAATCCAAAAGATCGCGCGTTTTTCGCATCTATCTTCAAACAAAACTACTTGGCTACGGACGAAAAGCAAGCAATTGACTGTTTAACCCAAATCTTGTAGTTTTTAGTGATAGGGATAAATTTCTGATATTTTGCTTATGGATAATTGGTAAGTATTTAGAAATTGGGTAATATATCTTTACTATTTAACATTATTAAACATTCTTCTTTAAACAAACCTTCTACATACCGTTGAACCAATGTAGTCTTACCTACATTGGCATCACCGACTGTGAGTATTTTAAATAAAATTTGTTTCGTCATAATTAGATGATCTAATCGAAGATTTAGTATTGCAGTGAAATCTGCTTAAGTTTCTCATACTTCTCGTAAAATTCTTTACCAAGAGCATAATCTCCTATTTCAATACATTTTTCTGCAATTTTTTCGAAATCCAGCGCCGCTTTTGTGAAATCTCCGTTTTCCAAGGCAATTTGGGCTTCAATAGTCAATGAATCTCTTTCTATTAAAAGTTTTAGTAAAGGTGAAATATCAGCACTCATTTCTAAAATGTCAGCAATTATTTGAATCATTTTTTTTCGGTTTTCGGGATCTATTGCTATCATTGAATAAGTTTTGCCTCCCAATATACGCTCTATTTCATCTACGCTTACTGCATCAAGTAGATCTTGTTTATTTCCTATAACTGCTGTATGAGCTTACGGAGCTTCTTCTTTAGTCAGCTCCAGAAAAAATTTGCTTTTTTCAATGACGCGAAAGTACTTATTTAAATAGGTGTTTATCTTAATATTTTTTTAAATAGATTTAGACATATTTCATTATCCAGAAAAATATAAATTTTAATTGTTTTAATTTGTTTTTAGGGTAGCATTAAAAAGGTTAGATTGAAACGGATTGGAACAATTTTTAAATTATAAGTAAGATCAATAGAATAAAAAGTAAACTAAAAAAAAATACAGGGAGTAATAAGAAAATGGTGTTACAAAACCAAAAGGAGGGAGATAAAGATATACCAAGTAAAACAAATTAACATTTTATTAATCGAAGACAATGAAGGAGATGTTCGTTTAATAAGTGAAATGTTAAAAAACATTAGTAATATATCATTTAAAGTAGAAGCTTCTGGGTTACTTAATAAAGCATTAAAAACACTTGAGAGGCGTAAATTTGATGCGATTTTATTGGATCTTAATCTTCCTGATAGCGTCGGGATTGAAACTGCGTCTAAGACCTTAGAAGTTGTCCGTGATACTCCAATTATCATTTTAGCTGGTTTAAATGAAGAGAGTTTGGCAATTTCAACAGTGAAAATGGGGATTCAAGATTATCTAGTTAAAGCACAATTAAATAGTATATTATTGATACGAGCCATCCAATATGCAATTGAGCGTAAGAAGACTGAACAGAAATTAAAAGAATCCGAAAAAAAATATAAAGATCTATTCAAACAGTGCCCTATGGCGATATTATTAATTAATTTTGAGGGTATAATTGAAGATTGCAATTCCTCAACGGAAGTTTTATTTGGATATGCCAAAAAAGAACTTTTAGGGATTGATTTTTTAAAATTTGATAAAATTCCTCTTGACACAAAACTCATATTAGCAAAGAGTTTCTCTAAATTTCTAAAAACAGGACTTCCAGAACTTTCTGAAATACAAATGTATAGAAAAGATGGAAAAATGATTTGGATTAATTCACACCCAATTAATGTTACAATAGATGAAAAATCATACATTTTAGTTTTGATTCAAGATATTACTGAGCGCAAGAAGGTAGAAAAGGAATTACTACTTGAGAGAGATAATTTTTTAAATATTCTAAATTCAATGGAAGATGGGGTGTATATCGTTGATCAAAATTATAATATCGAATACGTAAATCCAATCCTCATTAAGGAATTTGGCCGATACGAAGGAAAGAAATGTTACGACTATTTTGAGGATCGCGAGGAAGTCTGTCCGTGGTGTAAAAATCAAGAAGTATTTAAGGGAGAAACCGTAAGAAGGGAATGGTATTCTGCTAAGAATCAAAAAACTTACGACCTCATTGATACTCCTTTAAAAAATGCAGACGGTAGCGTCTCTAAATTAGAGATTTTTCGCGATATTACCGAACGCAAGAAGAAAGAGGAGAAGATACGATTGCAAAGTGAAATCATTGAAAATATGTCTGAAGGAGTATATCTTATAAAACTCGACAATGGAACAATTGTCTATACTAATCCCGCATTTGAAGAAATGTTTGGTTATAATCCCGGTGAAATGATTGGTAAAAATGTCGCTATTGTAAATGCTCCAACTGATAAGACTCCTGAGGAAATAAGGGAGGAGATTATGGGTGATTTGTTAGAAAATGGGGAATGGCATGGAGAAGTGTTAAATATCAAAAAGGATGGAACATCATTTTGGTGTTATGCGAATGTTTCACTTTTCGATCATCCTGAGTATGGAAGAGTCATTGTCTCAGTACATACTGATATCACCGAGCGCAAGAAAACGGAAGTAAAGTTAAAAGAATCAGAAGCAAAACATCGTGGTTTACTTGAGACTGCTGTTATGGGTTTAATAGAAATTGACATATTGTTAAACAAAATTTCGTATATTAACCCTAAATTATTAGAAATCGTTGGGTATACAAGGGAAGAATTGAAAGATAATAGTATCTTTTATAAACTAATACATCCAGAGGATCTTGAAGAACTTTTTACGTCGAATGGAGACAGGGATGTGGAATTTAGAATATATTCAAAGGAGGGAAAGCTAAAATGGCTTTCGGGAACGAGGAAATATACTATTTCGGAAAAGGGTGAATTAATAAATGTACGATTGTGGCTACAGGATATAACTGAAAGTAAGGAAATTGAAGAAATAAAATCGAGCTTACTAACACGATTTTCCCACGAATTCAAGACTCCCCTTATTTCTATTAAAGGTTTTGCTGACTTTTTATTAACGGAATATAAAGTGAATCTAGATGAAAAAATGCTATCTTTTTTGAGGAGAATCAAAGAAGGAAGTAATCGGTTGGAAGCGCTAATAAACTTATTTATGGAAAGTTCTCATTTAGAGAAAGCAATAATCCGAGTGAACTTAAAACAAGAAGATGTATCTGATTTGATTCAGGAGGTATTACAAGAATTAGAAGGTTTTATTGGTATGAGAAAACACATTATTAATGTGTCTCTAGACGAAAAATTAATTACGAACATAGATAAGGAAAAAATTTATACAGTAATATCTAATATTCTGATAAACGCAATAAACTGTACACCACAAGGTGGAAAAATCTCGATAAAATCTAGCATGGACAAAAACTTTTTAACGATCTCAATGAAGGACAATGGTATAGGTTTAACTGAAGAAGAAAAAAACCTTTTGTTTAAACCTTTCGGAAAAATTGAAAGATACGGTAAAGGATGGGATATAACTGCTGGAGGAATGGGCATGGGGTTATACATTTCAAAAGAAATTATAGAATTGCATGGAGGTAAAATCTGGGCTGAGTCTGAAGGAAGAAGTAAGGGATCGGAATTCTACTTTTCCCTTCCGATTAAATAGTATTTCAGAGAGATAGAGATAAAGAAATATTATAAATATTGGAACACAAATTCAAAATCCGAAAGGTTGAAAGGTTTTAATATGTAGCCGTCCGCTTTAGTTTCTTCGATTTTTTCAATTACTTTATTTCCTGGGACTGCGGTTAAATAGATGATAGGAATGTTGCTATACTTTTCATTAGACTTTATTTTCTTACAAATTGTAAATCCGCTAACATCAGGTAAAATTATATCCAATAGAATCAATTTTGGGATGTTAAATTCCATTTCTTCCAGACCTTTCGAGCCTGTAATGACTCCTTTACTGGTATACCCTTTTGCCTCGAAAAAATTGGTAACTAATTCAATTGTAGATAAATCATCTTCAATTAAAAGAATATCATAACGAGCGACTCTTTCATCAGGTTTTTCTA
>JAUWDN010000282.1 GCA_030608765.1 Promethearchaeota archaeon | reverse complement strand
AAAACAGGGAAGATAGTTGCAGCTAATGTCACTGACGGGCCACAAGGAGATGCATATACATGTTCTATGGTCCCTTGCTACTTAGTTCAAGAAAAAGTTGGTTTAGAAGCGATATGGCAAATGACTGTTCGAGATAGAAATAGAATTGCCTTATTTGGCGATATATTAGGTGGAGCGATACTTGGTCTAAAAAATATGCTTGCTTTAACTGGAGATCATTCCGCTCTTGGAGATCATCAAAATGCAAGAGCTGTATACGATTTAGACTCTACACAGTTAATTGACCTCGTTTCTAAGATGGTAGATGATGGTACTGATTTAGAGGGAAAAGAAATTGAAGGTGGGAAAATCGAAATGAATGTGGGATGCGCAGCTAATCCAAATTCAAACCCAAGAGAACCCGAAATCTTAAAAGTAGGAAGAAAAGTAGAAGTTGGTGCTGATTTTATTCAAACTCAAACATCTTTTGATATAGATGACGCTAAAGAATTCCTAAAAGAATTAGAAAAATTCAATGTTCCTGTATTGCTAGGATTATTCCCTATAAAAAATTACGGGATTGCTTGGTATTTTAACGAATATATCCCTGGCGTTTCAGTTCCAAAGGATCTCTTGAAAGCTTTAAAGACTGCAAAAAAGGAGTACAAAGAAGATAAAAAAAAGCGGAATCAAGTTATCGATAAGATTAATATTGACTTTTTTGAACCATTTATCAAGGAAATTCAGAAAACCACTAAAGCTGCAGGTATTCATTGCATGGCTGTGCATTACGAAAGACTATTTGAGCCCCTATTAAAAAACTTTTAGGAAAAAGTGTAATGAAAAAATAAATTTTAATAAAAATTCTTTTAAATACAATCGAACAAATTGGAAGGGTGTGATAAAAATATGAAAAATTTAGATGAGAAAGATAAACAAATTCTAGAAATGTTAATCGAGGATTCACGAAGACCTTATCGAGAAATAGGAGAGAAAGTAGGATTGAGTGAATCCACCATAAGAAAAAGGGTAATTAAACTTCAAGATGAAAATGTGATCGAAAAGTTCACGATTAAGGTATGTAGAGAGGACGAGCGTTGTATTATAGCATTTATCACATTGATCCCGAGAAGTCAATCTGAATTAAAGGAGTTATTAAGAGAAGCTCAAATTATTCCTCAGTGTGAAGAAGTTTACTTCTTAGCGGGAGAATGTGGCATTCTAGTTAAGGTAAATGTCCCAGAAATAAATGAACTGGACGCAGTTATTGAGAATTTTAGAGGAAGAAGCGATGTTAAAAGTGTAGAACGTGTTTGTGTCGTATTAAAACCAATTAAGACAATATCTCAAAATGAAAAGCTTCCTGTGTAGATAATTATCAAATATTTTTTTGCTTTCTCAATTCATTTAAAAACTTTTCAATATAAAAGTAATCCATTCTATCAAGAAGAACTTCTTAGTTTTTAACTTTTATAATAAAATTTACCGTTTTTTTCAAATTTATCAATTTTTCCGAGATCTTCAAGGTAAAAAAGGTGTCCTAAAACTTCGCTTAAAGCCATAAACGAGTTCATTTCGTCCAATTCCGTTCCAAAATGAATTTGAGAAATTTCAAAAGGTGTCAAAGGTTTTCTATTAATTAGATTAGAAATCTCAGATAGCCTCTTTTCGTGATGTTCTTTAATTTCTAAAATTCGTTTACTTGAATCATAAATTATGTTTTGATGGGCAGGAAAAATGATATTTGGTTTTATTTTTTCAATTCTATCTAGTGATTTCAAATAGAGATTTAAAATGTTATTGAAATTATATTCCTCATATTCTTCCTTAAGAGCGTTAGGAATTAAAAAATTCCCGATATGTGGTGTGATTCTAGAGAGAATATGATCTCCTGAAAAAAGGTGCTTCGTTTTTGCGTTAAAGATACATGTATGACCAAAACTATGACCTGGAGTCCAAATAATATCTAAATTATCTAAAAGATTATCGTTATCGCGCACAATTACATCTGGTTTTTGGTAGCGCAGAAATTTCGGCCAAAAAGTGAAAAATTGAACCACTCTTTTCCCTTGTTCTTCGCTAATTCCATATTTTATCATCAGATTTGCAGCTTTTTTAGCTTCAGTTTTTAGTTCTTCTATGCTTGAATCGTTCGTCTCCCACTTTAAAAGTTTATGCGTTATGTCGTTCATCACTACTTTCAGGTTTGGATTCTTTCTTTTAAGAGTTCTTACTAATCCTATGTGATCTAAGTGAATATGAGTAATAAAACAATAATTAATATCTTCAATCGGTATATTTATATCATTTAGTGCTGAAAAAAGGAGTTTACTCCAATTTCCCATATTTAAACCAGCATCGATTAGAATATATTGGTCTTCTAACTTAAATAGGTAAAGACATACGAATTTCACTTGAAAGGGGACATCAATTTTAATTTGATAAATGTCATCAATTTCGTTGATTTCAGATTTAAATTTATACAAAAAAAGTACCTAGCTATCAAAATTTTATGCTTACTTGAAGAAATAAATAAAACAATTTTTAATTTACCCTTTGGAACAAAAAAATGAAAAAAAAGATTTATAAGATAATTCTAATCTTTTAGACCGTAATACATCAGCCAAAAACTAACTAAGTAACCCATCCTAACGAAAATTACCATCAATCCTGGTTCGGTTAAGCCTTCTAATAATCCAAATATGCAAAAACATATAGCCCCCAATGATAAGAATAAGAACTTTTTCCTCAATACGCCTGAGGACTGAAAACTTTTTATTAAAAAGCCAAACCCAAGAATAATTAAGACCGTAAGTAATAATATAGCCATTATAATTCCTGCTGGTGTAAACAAATCTACATTGTAATCAATTAACGATGCTCCCAGAACTGGTGGATCGACAAAATTAAATGTGCTCATTGGGTCTAAGAGGAAAAGAATTTCAAATAATATGCATACGACAATGATAATAAACAGGAAATACC
>JAUWDN010000219.1 GCA_030608765.1 Promethearchaeota archaeon | reverse complement strand
GGATCGAGTTGTTTCTTATATTCCAAATTTAATTGAAACGCCCGTTGCCATGTTAGCCGCAGCAGCGATTGGAGCAACTTGGGCGTCATGTGGCGCTGAATTACAACCTAGTGCTGTTATAGATAGATTTGGCCAAATCGAACCCAAAGTTCTTTTTACTGTAGATGGCTACTTTTATAGAGATAAAAAATTTAACATCATTTCAAATGCTAAAGCTGTAGTCGATGCGATTCCATCGATTGAAAAAGTTATTGTTGCTTCTTATATCTCCCAAGGAAAACCGGATATTAGTAGCGTTTCTAACGCTGTCCATTGGGACGATTTTATATCTAAAGATGAGGACCCAACTTTAGAATTTGAACAATTGCCTTTTGACCATCCCTTATATGTTATGTTCTCCTCTGGAACAACAGGGGCGCCAAAATGTCTTGTTCAAAGTACTGGTGGGGTATTAATCAATCATTTAAAGGAGCTTATCCTTTCAACTGATTGCAAAAGAAGTGATGTGCTCAATTATATCACTGCTCCTTCTTGGATGATGTGGAATTGGCTCGTTAGTGGACTAGCAGTGGGTTGCACAATATTTCTATATGATGGTAATCCTCTCTACCCCGATCCATTGAGATTTTTTGAATTAATTGAAAAGCATAAAATCTCTATTTTTGGTACTAGTGCTGCGTATATCCATTATTTAATGGGACTTGGTGTTAAACCCGCTGAAAAATACGATCTAAGCGCGTTAAGAGAAATCTCGCAAACTGCATCAACGCTATCACCAGAAGGTTTTGAGTACGTTTATAGAGATATTAAGAAAGATCTCTTTTTTAATTCAATTAGTGGAGGAACTGACATTAACGGTTGTTTTGCTGGGGCTATTCCGATTCTACCCGTTTATTCCGGTGAATTACAAGGTAGAGCATTAGCAATGAAAGTTGAGTCTTATTCCGGAAAATCTGAACCAATTGAAGATGAACAAGCAGAACTTGTGTGTGAAGCTCCAGCACCATCAATGCCGATTTACTTTTGGGGTGACGACGATAACATGACAAAATACAAAGCAGCCTATTTTGATTATTACAAAGATGTAGGAAAAATGGTCTGGAGACATGGCGACTATATCGTAATTCACAGCGATACGGGTGGCATAACATTCTGGGGTCGATCAGATGCGGTTTTAAAACCTTCTGGTGTTAGAATTGGCACTGCAGAGATTTATAACGTGGTTGAACAACTTCCTGAAATAGCAGATAGTCTTGTTATCGGTCAGAAATACTCTGGAGATATCCGAATCATAATGTTCGTTCTCTTGAATGAGAATTACGAATTAACAGACGATCTAAAAGCCAAGATTAGGACAACATTGCGTGAAAAGACATCACCAAGACATGTACCTAAGTTAATCTTTGCGGCCCCCCCAGATGGCATACCTTACACTTTCAGCAATAAAAAAGTTGAAATAGCGGTGACAAAAATCATCCACGGTATGGCAGTAGCTAATCGTGGTGCCTTACGCAATCCTAATTCCCTTGATTTCTATATTGAAATGAAAAATAAGCTAAAATAAAAAATATATATTCTTTTTGTTTTCTTTTTTACTTTTAATAATAGGTATCAGGATACGAAATTTCTTTAGGAAATAAAACATCAATTAATTCTCGTGATTCATGTTTCACTATGGCATCTTTTATAATATGTTTTATCTCTTTAAAACTCCTGTCTCCTAAGATTAATTTGAACAAAATTGATCCCGGTAATTTAAGATCACAAGATAGTTCCTTCGGATATCCCTTTTCCATTTTAATAGTAGAAATTTGCCCATTATTAAAAGATAAGAAAATAGTTGTTTTGTAATTACTTATTCTTAAGTCTTGTGTTATACCTTTAAAATTTGAGTTACAAATTCTGTTTTCTAATATTAGTTTTATTTTTTCTAAATATAATTTTAAATTTGGAACCTTTACTTGCCAACCATAAGTGTTATACATTGTTCCTCCAAGTTCACCAATAAGTTCCGCTAAGTCTGTATCCTCCCTAACAGCCAAGTCAACTTGATCTGGATTTTCAACACTCGCGATTTCTTTAGTAAATTGAAGTATTTTTATTCCACATTCGCGATTTATATCTGATGTTTTAATATCGTATCCTAAATTATCATAAGACTTTCCGAATGTGAAATATGCTATCGATTTTCCACCCGTCTCAATTATATAAGTTGAAGCTATGAATTCGTTGTAATGGTCATTAAACAATTTAGAGATGTAGCAATCTTTATCAAAAATGTTTGATATAAAGAAATCACTGTAATATTGGGTATATTTGTTTACAACAAAATCAATATCATCTAAGTCTGCTTTTCTAATCTTTAAATATTCCAGATCACCTAAAGGAATTTTTAATAGTGATAAAAACATTCTGTGATCAAGAGGTATAGCAAATTCATAGCCTAATTTTCGATAATAATAAGGGATGCCTCTTATGACAGAAATAATATATCCTTTTTCCGCCATAATTCGTTCATAAAGTTTATTTAACTCAACAATTAATTCTTTCCCACGATATTTTTCTAATGTCCCAACAAATCCCATTTCGCACACTGGAACGGTAGTAATCCCAAATCTCCATACTAAAGGCATTAAACTAATACTTGATACAATTTTATTAGAATTTGAATCCTTTATATATAGAAATAGTACGTCTTCTTTCCTTGGATGGTTTGAAAATATATGATTAATATAGTCTCTTACTGATTCACCATGTACATTAACATTTAATTCTAAAATTCGTTGTAATTCTTCTTTCTTATTATTCTCAGCAATATGAATTGAAAACCTTTGATTAATATTCCTCTGATATCCTTTTTCAAGTCCCATTTAAGGTTTGTAAATGAAATCATCTTTAGAAACTTTATTGAAATTAATTTCTTTTTAAAATTTAATTAGAATCAAATATTCTAATTATTAAATTCAATTAAATACCTTCTTAAAGAGATAAAAAATGCAAGAAAAAATAATAAAGGATGAATTTCTGGAAAAGATTACTTTGGAGAATGTTTTTAAAATTTTTAACAACAATGTATTTCCGATGCTCAATGACGAGGAAATAAAATATTGTAACGATCTCCAAGAATTTTGCTTAGAACTTCACCCTAAAATCGATAAATCTAAAGATGTTTACGTGTTGTTTCCAGAACTAGGAAAGCATGGTTATATGCAGCGAATCAATAAATGGAAAGATTTTACCCCTTATGGGATGAAAAAAGAAATACTTCTGGGAACGCACTTGTCGTTATTAGATCCTCAATTGGAATTAGCTAGATTAGCTAGTGGAATTTTGTGCGGTAATCCAACGTTTCACTATTACGAACACGGGGGTACAGGCGAAACTATTCAAAAAGTCCAAGACGAATTAATGTCTGGACAGAAAATTGGATGTATAGGAATAACCGAACCTGAAAGAGGTTCTGATGCCGTCAATATGACGACTACTGCAACTAAAGATGGTGATTTTGTGATCTATAATGGGGAAAAAGTATACACTACAAACGGTCCAAAAGCAGATTATTTCTGTACTTATGCTGTATACGATACAAGTAATCCGCGCGATACAATGGTTCAAGCAATGATAAAAAGTGATTTTGGTGTGAG
>JAUWDN010000033.1 GCA_030608765.1 Promethearchaeota archaeon | reverse complement strand
TGATAAATTCATTAATATTAATATTAATAAAATTTTATAAATTAAAAAATCAGTCATAAATTGAACTATGGAAGAGAATTCCTACGATAATTCCTACGATTTTTTCGCAAAAGATTATCATAATAAGCGACGTTATCATTGGAGAGATTTAGAAAGCTTTTTAAGGGAGCTAAAAGATAAAGGAGTTTATTTTAATGGTTATAATCTTGATTTAGGGTGTGCAAATGGTAGAAATTTTGATCTATTTCTCCGTTCTAATAGTAAGTTAATTGGAATAGATAACTCCATAGAATTGTTAAGATTAGCGTGTGCGCGATTAAAAAAATCAAATAATAATTTAAATATTAATCCAAAATCTGTTTATCTAGTTCTAAGCGATGTAAAAGCCTTACCATTGAGACCTAACGCTATTACAAACGTGTTTTCGATTGCTACAATCCATCACATAAAAAAAAATAATCAGCGTAACTATGTTTTGTCTCAAATCTATAATATTATGAGAAATAATGGATTCTTAGTGCTCACAGTATGGCGTCGGTATCAAATAAAATATCGATACTATTTTATCAACGATAGGATTAAAAGATTTTTTTTACCGAAATATAACAAAACTCAAAAAAACTTAGGTTTAATAGAATATGGAGATAAATACATCCCTTGGACGCTATCGAATAAGAATATTACTTTCAATCGATTTTACCACTTCTTTTCTCTTAGAGAGATAAAGAGATTGTTGAAAGATTATATAATCAGAGTAATTTTGAAGAGGGGTGGACCTAATAGAAAAGATAACTTTTTTATTTTAACACAAAAAGTTGATAAAGAGAATTCATTGAACAATTAAGGTTAATCGTGACAGACTATTGTGGTAAGTGACTTTACTATAAAAGGCTTGAAACTCTCATAATGTTTGTCAATTACGTTAATGTGGACATTAATTAAGCGTTCAGTTATATCACAGTAGAAGATTCCATGGATACATCTTTCCCGATAATATCGTTTCCTCATCATTTTTGTTCTTTGTCCAAACCAAGACACGAACTCGTGCGAAAGAAGCCAAGTATTATCTTTTTGAGTAATAGCGAAACCAATAGCGTTATATAATTCTATTGATTTTTGAACTTCCTTACCATAAAACAGACTGTTTCTATGTTTTTTTTCCCAGGAGATTTCCATTTTAGCGTTAGAGCCATAAATCTCGTCGTAATCGTTTTGAGAATGAAGCGTTATATTGCCTTCTATTTCGTTACCCTCAAATATTACCTCTTTAAACCATATAGGTAATTTCTGGACTTCTATTTTACCTTCAGGTTTTTTGTAAGTGTAGTAGTTATATTCCATTGTTAAATCGCTAATTGATGTAATTTGTAAAAAAAAGTTAGGTTATCATTTATTTAACAAATCTTTGCTCTCACTGATCCAATTTGTTATTCGTTCTTCAGATACTCCTTTAATTAAAGTCGCTAATTCAGCAGGGTCTTCGTTGATAAGCTCTTCAACGCAGCTTACTCCAAGCTCCTCAAATTTCTTCGCGGTCGCAGGACCTAAACCTGATAACAAAGTTAACTTTGTCGTTTCGGTTGTTGGCAATTCTTTCTTTGCGGATTTTCGTTCTTTTTTAACTTTCTCTTTCTTTGGAGTTGGTACCTTTTTAATAGCTTTAGGTTCTTGCGTGACCTTTTTCACTTTAACGGCTTTCTTTTTCGCTTTTTCCACTTTTGGTTTGAAAGCTGTTCTTGCCTTTTCCTTGAACTCGTAAGGTTTCTTCTTTTTTGTTTTTTTGCTAACGGGTTTTAATTTTTTTAGCTCTTCAATGTTAGCTTCGTGTTTAGATTTCCTAAAAAAATCAATATCCATATTTAAATCTCTTAATATTTCCACTGTTTTACCAGCTTCTGTTATTTCTGACAAAGAAAACCCCTTCCCCTTGCGCAGATGAGCATCTTTTGCTGGAGATATTACCATCGCAACGATATTTTTATTATTTTCCATAATCAAAGCGTCACCAAATTGATTAAAAGGTAAATGAGATAAATATAGAAGGCTTTTATTTTTTTCTATTTCAAAATCCTATTAAATATGTATATGAATATACTCAAAAATAAGGAAAAAATCGGTAACCAATAATTTTAATATAAGAGAATGTAATTTTGAAGCCTAATAAGACTTTCATTCACTTCTCTTTATTTTGTATTTTCACATTTTTATGGGTTAAAAGACTAATGAGAGAAAGGATTATGGGAATTACACTAATTAATTGAAAGATATTATTCAAATGTTTAATTTTTCTTTGAGATAAATAAAGTGTATCATAGTTAACGGGATCATCTAAAAAACTTTTAAAATATCGAAGATCTCTAAATAAATCATAAAATTCTTGGAAACTCTTAACCTTAATATCTACCCCAAATTTTTTCTCATTGGAAAATGCAGGACTGCCGGGGCTTATTAAAACTGCCGTGTTAACAAATAAAATCGCTTGTTTGTTTTTAAGGATATAATCTTTAGTAATTTTTAAAACATGTTTGAGATTAATCAATACATCTTTAATCGATTCATACGGATTGCCTACAGTTAACCATAACATTAAGGGAAGATTGTATAATCCACATTTCTTAATTAGATGGTATACATCCGCATTTAAAAAATTCAGTTTTGTATCTCCAAGTTTTACTAAAAGGGTTCTTACTCTTTCAGAATATGTATTAACACTGAAATTTAAAAATGATTTTCTAACATCGAAAGTTTTTGCTGCTTCACTTAGAAATGAATCTTTTGCTGGTAAATGCCAAACTTCGAATATAGCTCCTATATCAATATATTCTTCTTGAAGTAATTGCAATATTTTCATCCAATACTGATGATTACCAGGATAATATCCATGGGTTAAATCAATAACGCTTAATTTTGGATAGAGATTTTTCAAATGAACAATATCCTCAACAATTTGTTTTGGATCTCGTAAAATCACGTGATTTCTTTTGCACAACTCATTATAAGCCTTTTTCCCACCCCCACAGTACGCACAGTTATATGGGCATGAACGGCCCATCATAATACTAATTGAAGGATCTACCTTGATATAATTCTTCCAATTTTCCAATAGCTCAAAATTAACAAAATTTAAAAAATCAAGATCTTCCGCAATATACTTTATTGGATTTTGGTATATTACGCTATTCTGTTTGTAAGTTATATTCGGGATATTTTTCAAACTAGGATTTCCTTTTAAATAATGATTTACCAATTTTAATAATGGGATTTCTCCCTCTCCTCGTATAACAACATCGATTGAAGGATATTTAATCACATCTTCATGAAAATGCGTAGCACTAATCCCACCAACAATTGTTTTTATATTGGGATTTGTCTTTTTGACAATATCAGCACTTTGAATGGCCCCATATGCATTCAGAATCCAATTTAACTCAATGGCACAAATTTTGACATCTACAGATTTCAAATATTTCGAAAGACGAAAATTCTTATTAAAGTAAATTTCCATAGGAATGTTCAAAATATTTGTTGAATACCCGTTTTGTTCTAAATAATCCGCTAGAGCAACAAGTCCCACTGGCAACTTAATAAAGGCACTTCTCAACTCAAGATAATCTTTAGCAAAGATTCTTGGAGGATGGATAAATAAAACATCAAATGATCTCAAAATGATACCTTTTTTTTATCGGGATTTTAATTTAAAAAGAAAGAATTTAATTTAAAAACTTATAATATCTAATTGCTCTAATTTTTTTAAAACATTATTTACCTCATTACGAGTTTTGGTCAACTCTCTTGCAATTTTTAAAGGTGAAGCTTTGCCAGTGCATCTTAAAGCTACTTGAAAATCTTCCTCGTTAATCATTCCCATTGACACTATCTTTTCTAAAACTTTCTTAACTACCAACAATTTTGGAAAGATTTCTGCTATTTTACCTCCTTGGCAGATGTTTTCAATATCGGCAATTATTGTTTGAAAACGAGATTTTTGCGATGTCGTACGAAAATTTTTTATATCTGACTTATGCTTCAACCAAAAACGATTCGAAATTTTATGAATTGCTTCAATTGTTTTATCCACGTCGTCATCTGAGTCTGATATTGAGCAAAAGAGAATTCTTGAAAGTGGATGATAGATAATAATAATGGTAGAGTTTTCAGATTCTACAATTCTTATCATATCTTCTTTTTCACTGCCTTTAACCATTGCGTCTTGTATTTTGTCAATTATCTCATTGATTTCTTTAAAGAAACCAGGAATGGCTTCTTTATTTTTATTATCCTCTTTTAAATCTTTAAAAGTAGCTTCTAAAAGAGAAATCCCGTTGTCGCTATCGATAAGAAAAATCTTGTAGATAATTGTAGCTTACCCTTATTAGTATCACATATTTTAATTACTACCATAATAAAAATTCGTTCTTAATAATGTTCTTCTTTAGTAAATACCAGAAGAATTAAAAATAGAGATTTTTATTAGTTTAGTAAAAATAAAGATTAAGTTTACTTCATTATGAGATCATTAAAATTTGCATTTATTCTAACTGTATTATTATTTCCTCTAATTGTATTACCATCTTCAATGTTAATAGTATCCCCAAATCAATTAAAATCTGCAGCAATAACAATTAAATCTGAAAATGGAGTCTCAGGTTATGAAATTCCTCAAAGTGTTACATATAACGTGGAAATTAATTTTAGTTTAACCCATACATCTGGGGGTAACGGAGATTACTGGTTTAAGTTTTCAAGGTTAAACGATCGTCAACCAAATTCCTCTTTAACCCAATATTCGGGACCATATCAAGAAAGTGAATTACAATATAGTAGTATAACTGGTAGTGATCCTACTCCATTAATCTATAGAGATAAATTTAACAATACTTTTGATGTTTTTAATGCTACTAATCTTTTACCCAGTGAAACAATTACTTTAAATCAAAAGTATAAAGTTAAGTTAAACGAAGTTAACTTTTACAATATTAATACATCAGATATAGGTGTTTATGATACTTCTGATGAGATGTTTGCTTTATATTGTAATAACTCCGAACTATACTACGAAAGAGACGATTTTAACATAAACGCTAAATCTTATAGTATTGTAAATCCCAGCGATAACCCTGTGGTTAAAGCCCAAAAAATCTGCGATTGGGTGGTTAATCACATTGATTATGATGATGGTCTTCAAGTTCAGGAAGTGGGCGCTAAATGGGCTTACTATAACCAATCAGGTGATTGTAGCGAATATTCCAGCTTAATGGTTACATTATTACGGTGTCAAGGAATACCGGCACGCAAAGTTTCTGGTTTTGTTATTTCTAACAACCCTTCTACTAAACCCTATATCGGTCAAGAGTGGGATTTTTATGCAGGAACAGGTGGGGTGTCTAATATTTTAGGACATGCGTGGGTTGAATATTATGTAGATGGTATAGGATGGATTGCATGCGATCCTACTTGGGATGGCCAAGTCAACTATTTTAATCACATTGATTATCTGCGTTTCAATTTAAATATTGGAGCATGGTTTTCTGTTCCTAAACTAAGTGATGCAAGCGAATTCCCTCATCCGTGCCTAGTCTATATAAACTCATCAGTATTTGAATATGATTACAACTTCAAAGTGAGTGTAGTAGATGTTAATCTAAAGCAATTTGCTCCAGAAATTATTATATTCATAATAATTGGTGTGATACTCGCAACTCTTGTCATTGGAATAACAATCGTAATTATGCGAAGAAGGAAAAAGAGATTTGAAGATAATAGCTCATTAAATTATTAGATATAGGTCTGAATTAAAATTTTAAGATTTTTAGTGAATTTAGGTAAATGCTTTTCAATTTTATCTAGATTTAAATCTTTTTCCATAAACATCAATAAATAGAGGTTGTATTTTTCTACTATAATCCTTTTAAATATTATTTTTTTTGATTCGTCGGTTATTCCTGAAGAAATTAGAAAATCTTGCTTAAGTAATTTAAATTCCTTAAAGGTCTTATATAATGTTTGAAAATGTGGCGCAGAGATTTCAAAAACCTTTTCAGAAATCCCCATTCTAGAGAAATTTGATAGAATTATCCCATTCTCATTAAGTAAAAGTATTGCATCTGAGTTTATTTTCTTAGCAAAATGCTTTAATTGGTTTTCAAATAATTCTCTATTAGGAGATAATTGCGATAACCCGTAGGAATAAGCAGATATTAATGAGAATCCATCGAAGATAGAAGTTTCAAAAATCTTTACGAAAAAACGCTCAGAGATTTCACTAATTTTTTCAGTAATCGTGTTAATGTTGGCTCTAATATCCTTTGATTTCTTTATATCTGGATCCGTTTTATTTAGACAAACAACGATTGGAGGGAATTCTTCTAGTTCTATAAGTGACGCTATTACTTTACTGAATAAATCGACAGATTCGTTAATTCGTGAAAAATCTTGAACATCTATAAAATAAAAGAGTAAATCTACGTTGTATAAGTATACCTTTCGTTGCTCAAGAAATTTCTCCCGATATGTTTTTTGACCACCAAGATCCCACACTGATATGGTAGAATTCTGTTCTTCAAAAATCTTTTCTTCGCTTCTCGCTACTCCTTTCGTAGGTAAAGTCTTTATAATTTCAGAATATCTCTTTTTGACGGCATGGAGAAAACTCGTTTTTCCCGCGCGATCTAAACCAGTCATCAGGATTTTAATTTGACGCTTTAGTGAAAAGGGATCTTTTATTTCGTTAGTAAAATCGAACAATTCTCCTTTTAAATCGTTCAATATGACTTCATTTTCCTCAAGAGTCTTAGCCATCTGAATTTTTGTTGAAGCACTATCTATTATAATTCTTAGGTATTTCATGTTTTCGTAGAAAAAAACCCTATCATCCTCATCAATCAAAACAGTTAAAGTAGCTGCTTTCGCATTACCACGAGCTTTTGGATCGAATATTAAAAAGAAATAAGTTAAACCGTTTAATTTTAAATCGGGAAAAGGTAAGATTCCAAAATAATTTACATCGTCAGTGGAGGTGCCATTTTGATATACGGTATCACCCATCAATAGGGAGATAGTTTTCATAGCAATCAATAACCTCGAAGACTCATCCATCGTTTCTGGCCAATAGATTTTTGGCGTCGGTCCGTCGTCATCAAACAAACTAAAAACGATTGATTTGATTATACTGCTCTTTTGTTTTGACATAATTCCATGAAATTCATTGATTATCGTAAAGATTTAAAAGAAAGCAAATAAAGCTCACTGTTTCTAAATCAAAAGATAAAATTATACTTATACTAATTCTTCTAAACCGATTTAAAATATTATACTATTCTAATATATTAAGAAAGAATTTTCTTAAATATTTATTTTTTAAAATTAATAAGCATCACTAATGAACTTCGAAAAATAATCTTAAACATATAATAATCCTTGAAATAAACTACTAAAATCTTAGAGAACTATTTTCTTAGTATTTAATTAGAATTAATAAAAAATTAATAATAGTTTTTATTGAGAATAATTACTTTCTTATCTATTATATTCAATAAAATAGACAATTCATCTTATATTATGTTTGAAGAAAAAATTTACGATTCATTACCAGAAGTACTCTATAAAGATAAAACATCGGGGATCGTGAAAAAAGATAAATTTGATCCTGATAGAATTTATGTCTCATTGCTAAAAGAAACGAATCTTTCTGAGCAAGATGCCGAAAAAATTACTCTTGATGTTTTTCGCTTTATAACATCGTCCAATCTTAAAATATTAACAGCACCACTCATAAGAGAGCTAGTTAGTTATACACTGTCAAGATTTGGGTTTGAGATCGCCCGTCTACAAAATACC
>JAUWDN010000154.1 GCA_030608765.1 Promethearchaeota archaeon | reverse complement strand
GCCATCTAACCCTTTCCAATCTTCATCTACTAATCTACCAGTTATATTTATTAGGGACATGTCCCATAATTTCTTGCTTGAGATTTTATCCTTTAAGTTTTTGTATGTGTGCCCCGTAGAAACGACATGACAATCTAATTTATTTGCAATTTCAACGAAATAATCAACTACTTTTTTTCCATCAAGTTCCCAAGTTAAAGACTCAGAACCTATGACAAAAACCTTCTTTTTATCGTCCTTTAAGAGGTTTGCCATGATCTTAGGATCGTAAACGCTGGTTCCTTGCTCAGGACCTGGGATATTTGCTTTTTGATATGGTCTTGCCATATTTACATCAATTTCCTCTTTTAAAGATTTTACATGTAAGTTTTTAAATAATTGCTATATTTTAATTTATTAACCGTATTTTAAAAAATTTGGTTTTATTTAGTTTAACCAATTTAAATGGTGCTAAAATTAAATTTAAGGAGAAATATTTCGCATGTGTGAATTTAAGGTAATAAAGAAAAACGACGGCTCGCAGATATTAGAAGATATTGTAATTTTATCGTATACAGAAGATAATGAATTATTATTCAAAGATATTATTGGTATGGGGGAGATATTGAAATCCGCTCTTATTGTGGATGTTAATACTTTAAACCAAACTTGTGTTGTTTTGGAACATCCGCTTGTTAGAGATTTTATAGGGATTATTGAAAAAATTAATAATAAAACAATTTCCAAATCTGAAATTGAAAATTTCGAAAAACTATTAGATGATCTTAAGAAGAAGCTTTAATCTGCATTATTTGAGTTAGACTTCGAATAGTATATATCAAAAAATAGGTTATCGGCCCGTTATTGACGAAAATCACTATAAATTAAATGTAAAATAAAAAAAGGATCGAGAAAGTCTCCAGATTTTCTCCTGTAATTCTTGTTATTATTCAAAACATTTACTTTTTTGGTGGAAAAATCTCAATCTCTATTGATGAGACGTTGGTATTAGTGCCATCAGTATTGGTAAAAGTTTCAGTATTAATAAGAATTTCTCCGTAACTGCACCCTTGGAGGATTTTGTTTCTGAGGATTTCGGCAACATCAACAGCTCGCGAAATTGATCTTCCCCGCGCGAGGAGTCTTACTGGTTTATTGCTTAAAACTAACATAGCAGCTATGACATAATCCATTGCTTTCTTTTTACCAATAAACACTTTTGAGTCATCATATTTAGCCATACTATTTCACCTTAAATTCTTTTTTATTGTTTCCAGTTTTTTGGTTAAGAACCTTTTTTTTTCAGCTTGTTTCTCTTCTGAGAGTTGCTTTTTGCGAAGGAAAACATCTCTATCTTGCTAAGGTAAATTAGCTTAAGCGATGATTTAAAGATTATGATCTTTTTTTCAATTTGTAACAGGAATCTGAAGACCTATTTTTTCTATCGGTTAATAATAAAAAAAAAAGAATCTCTGTTATTCGAATTTTTTTCTCAATTCTCGAATAAAGTTCTCTTTATCCTCGTGTTCGTACCATCCAGAAGCAACTTTTTCTATTTCATAAGCTTCTGTGTAGGATTTATCTAAGAAATGATTACTGCATAATTTAATTGCCTGTAGTACCGTTTGATTTTTTGAGAAGAGGAAGCGCGCTTTTTTCATGGTTTCTTCAATTAATTGGTCTTTTGTCTCTACAACTTGGTCTATTAATCCGATTTCGAGAGCTCTAATCGCGCTTACTTTTTCACCAAACATGAGCATCTTTTTAGTCCATGGGATTCCTATTATTTTTGAAAATAAGATTACGCAACCCGTTCCAGGGAAGATCCCAGAGTGGATTTCTGGCATCTGAAAGAAGCTAGTTTTTACGGCAATTCGATAATCGCAGCAGATCGAGAAAACAACCCCCTCTCCCAGTGTTCTACCGTTGATCGCACATATAGCGGGTTTTCCGTTGTACAATAATTTACATATATCTGCAGCCGTTCCTTCAAG
This sequence comes from Promethearchaeota archaeon, assembly GCA_030608765.1. The sequence continues at coordinate 2,547 of JAUWDN010000154.1, read as the reverse complement.
TTTTTTAACTGCCGTAGGATCTGCGCCGTCAATATAGTCTAAATCCATACCTGTGCTGAAAGAAGAGCCATTGTTTGTTAAAACTACGCCCCGGATTTTGCTATTATTCTGGCAGTATTCTATAGCTTTTTTTAAATACCCTAATTGATCTTGTGTAAAAGCATTTGATCTTTGAGTTCTATCAAGCGTAATAATGCCAAACCGTTTTTTTACAGAAAACTCGATATGCTCTCCAAAATCATAATTATTAATAGACATAAATAAAATTTATTTTCTTTCAATAAAAAATAATAATATTGAGATTGTATTAAAATTAAAATGCCTAAACCACTAGACTCTTTTACTAAGGATAGAAATGCCAATATAATTAGAAACAAAGATTTAGCAAAATCTTCAAATTTAAAAAAAGAATTTTTTGAAATCAATAATCACCTTTATGGTAAATTAAAACACACAGAAACCGATACGAGAGCTCGCTCCAAAGAAATTATAAACCTAATTCTATGTAAATTGGTCGATGAAAAAAGAAATTCTTTACCTAATTCAGTTATGATGTTTAGCGTTCGACAAAATGAAACGAGTAAAGAATTACTTGATCGCCTTCAGAAGTTCTTTAGAGAGAACCTGATAAATGTGTACATAGAACATTTTGATGAGTATGACAAAATTAACTTAAACAAAGAACTTGTCGTTTTAATAGTTAAGAAATTACAAAATATTTCTCTATTGGATTCCTCTAAAGATGTTCTTGCAGATGCGTTTGAGATATTTGTAAGTAGATTGTTAAAAGAAGCAGGAGGCCAATTTTTTACGCCAGCGAGTGTTGTAATGTTTATGGTAAACTATTTAGATCCAGAGATAGGTTCTAAGATTATTGATCCCGCCTGTGGACATGGTGGCTTTTTATTAGAATGTAAGGATCTTTTATTATCAAAACTCGAGCAGAAGTATGCCAACCAAAAAGAAGTTATTGAAAAAAAGTATAGTGAAATAATCTCTAATCTTTATGGAATGGATAAAGATTCATATTTAGCAAAAATTTGTAAATTATATCTTGATATTATAAGCCAAGGTAAATCTAATATATTTTGCGAGGATTCATTAGATCCAAACAATTATCGAGAAGAAGCTTCCGATTTTATAAAAAATAGCCACTTTAATTATGTATTTACTAACCCTCCTTTTGGTGCTAAAATTCCAATTGATAGTAAGAGGATTTTAGAATATTATAATTTAGCTCATAAATGGGATTATAAAAATAATGTATGGATTAAACAAAATAAATTAGTTAAAAAACAACCGCCACAGATTCTATTCATAGAAAGATGTGTTCAATTATTGAGGGATGGCGGAAAATTAGGAATTGTTTTACCGGAGGGTCTTTTTGGTAACCCTTCAAACCGATATATTTGGGAGTACTTAAGAAGTCAGGGAAAAATACTTGGAATAATTAGTCTAGATCCAAATACTTTTCAACCCTACACATGTAATAAAACAAGCATTCTTTTCTTTCAAAAATTAAAAGACATTCCAGCAAACTATAGCATTGATTTTGCCATTATCGAAAATGTAGGCCATGACAAGGATGGGAAAGTAAAATATAAATTAAACAAAGATGGTAGCAGTAAACTCGATTTGAATAATAAACCAATTGTAAATAATGAATTGTTAGATTTACACCTGAAAATTAATGAAAGTACTGCATTCAGTTATCTAGTAGACCAAAAAGTTTTCAAATTTAACCTAAACCAAATAAAAAACAATATTTTCATACCATATTATTATACTGGCGTGGAAAAACCTCTCAAAGCCTTAGAGGAAAATGCGGACTTTCAATTAGTATCTATTGGTGAGCTGATTAAAAAAGGAATAATATACACTAAAAATAAAGATTTCCTCCCTAGAGGTGACGAAATTGGTTCCCATGTTTATGGCTTAGGCTCTATCCCGTTTATACGTACAAGTGAAATTAATAATTGGGAAATTAACTTAAACTCGCATAAGAAAACTTCTGAGGAAGTTTATGATCAGTTTAGAAACAAACAGAAAATAGAGATCGAAGATATCCTTTTGGTAAAAGACGGTGGTCCAAATTTAATTGGCAAAACCGCATTCATCACCAATTTAGACACAAAAATTATTATCCAGAGCCATATTTACCAGATAAAAACACTTGAAAACAATGAGAACATTGATTCTTATCTTATATTACACCTTTTAAATCTAGAAATCGTTCAGAAACAAATTAAGGCGATAACCTTTATACAGGGAACTATTGCTACAATTGGTAATAGAATAACGGATGTGAAGTTACCAATTCCGTCTGATTTAAATAAAAGAAAAGAAATTTCAAAATATATCAAAGAAATTATTGATAATAAAAGGGATGTAAGAAAAAAAATAAATGAACTCTCTATAAATTCTTTTAATGATTAAGATGAAGATAGAAAAGTATAATGTGAAATATTATCAAAAAGTTGTAGAACTTTGGAAAAAAGCAGGGATTGAAGTAGGATCCTCAGACACTAAAGAAGAAATAGCAGGAGT
>JAUWDN010000125.1 GCA_030608765.1 Promethearchaeota archaeon | reverse complement strand
CCATCAAAGTAATTATCGTTGATACAGTCCTTGAAATAATCAATAATTAGATAAGTATCATCAGATGGAGCGTAAACATCCTCAAAAAGACAATCGATATTAGGATCAGGAAAAAGATTGATTTTTCTCACCAGCTAGCTTAGTATTTAATTATATAATAGATTAAAGATTGACTTGCCCAGATCAACGATCTCATCCACTTTAAGTTGTGCGATTTTTCTATTTATGTTTTTTGTACCATTCATATAATTATATATATCATTTTTTGAAAAATTACCGAAACCCTCATTTTTTACGAATAAACTTAGAGCATTCACAATATTCTTGTTTTTGTAAGGCATTATTCCAGCAACAAACTTTAAGAAGAACTTCCTTTCTTTATCTGCTAATAAAAATTGATCTATATCGTCTTTAGGCTTAACGATAATTAAAGCCAAATCAATCTTTGGGGTAGGAATAAAATTAAATCTAGAAATTTTATATTTTTTAATGGGTTCCATGAATGCGTTAAAGCTTACAGTAATTCTAGAAAACTTTTTGTATTCGTTTTTAGAAAAAATTCTTTCTGCTATACTATCTTCGAGCAATAAAACCCCTCGAGGTGGATTTTCATTATAAAAGACCTTTTCGATTATAGCACCTGTAATGGAATAAGGTATATTAGAGATTACGATGTTGTGAGAAGGAATATCAGCATTTAGTATATCTTCGTTATAGAGCATTAAATTTTTATTCTTCGAAAATTTCTTCGTAAGATATTGAAACAATTTAAAGTCAATTTCATAGGAGTAGATTTTATTATGTAATTTCACTAATTCTTCTGTTAGAGCTCCTAACCCCGATCCAATCTCTAAAATTACATCATCTTCAGAGATATTGGATTCTGAAATTACTTTTAATGCAATATTTTTATTTACTAGAAAATTTTGACCTAGTTTTTTATTTGGTATTACCTCTAAATCTTTTAAAATGAGTTGAGTTTTCCTTATATTCATAGTATTCATTCATATTTATGGGTCTTCGAGAATAAGTAATACTTCACTCCTTCACGCTGTAATTCCTTGATAATTCTTAAAGAAATCTGCTTTGCGGGATTAGACATACTAGTCCGGTCAGAAATGTCCTGAAATGTAGTAAATTTCTGTCTATTTCTTGCCTCGATTATTTCCCACATGTGTTTCTGACCAACACCAGGTAATAATTTAAGAGAATGCATTCTTGGAGTTATTGAAGTTGAATTATTAAAGAAGTTTATAAATTCTTCTTCGTAATTTAGGACCCCACTTTCAAGAATGGGTTGAATTAAAGCTTTTGAAGTGTTAGTTAGATCCTTGTAATCGATTTTTTTGATGACCTCTCTTAATTTGTTCTGATTTAAAAAGACTTCATATGTGTTTTTTTCTTGGACTTTAATTTCTGAGTCTCTGTTACATTTGACCTCATAGAGGACAAAGTCCGGGAAAGTAAGTACTTGAGCAATTGGTGTTTTGGACCAACTGGGTTTAACTTCTTCAGGATGACCATGTAGTAATAAATCTAGGATTGCAATTTCTCGAAACTTTTTGATAAATTGTTTCTTTTTTCTTGGATCCCTTCTTTGATATTTGGGCCTGCGAGGCTGTCTTCTGTATCGATCCCGATTCCTTTCCATACCAACCAATTCTCTTATTATTTACTTTCCAAATATGCATAATGTTTTATAATTTGAATATTCCTTTTTTAACAAGGATTGCTCATTAAAATTTAAAAGAATTCGAATTTATAAATTCTTCGATGTTTAATTCGCTTTGTAAAAAATTTATGATAGAAATCTGGTTAAGAAGTTTTGAGTTCTTCTATTTGAGCAAGAAGATCTTGTAATTGTTCATCATTTAAAGATTTTCCAGTAAAGCTTTTCTCTAAGATCATCCTAAGTTCTGGGATCGTATGAGGATCTATGTTGACTATGGTTATCGCGTAATTTTCTTCGATTTCGTATTTTTCTATTAGAAACTTTTTAATTTTTATCGCGTCTTTTTCGCTCATTTTGGCAAATTTATTGACATAATTATGAGTGATTTCTTGAAAATGAGATAATCCTTCTTCGCTATCTATTTTTTCTATTTTTTCTTTAACATCTTCCATAATCTTTTTTACTTCTGGTATAGAAACAGTTTTTTCGCTTATTTTTCGTCCAGACATACAAAACCCTACTTTTTATTTGATTTTTGGAGCTTATTAGCTGAACCTTTATTAGCTCGTAGATGTTCTTTGCCAATAATTAATAGTTTTTTAGAGTTACCTAATTTTACTTCAACTTCGTAGCATCTTCCTCTCGTACCTTTGACCGTTCCTGTTAATCCATGATATCTCCTATGAGGAAATCCTCTTTTATGTCGAGATGAATCAGTAATTACATCCACTTTATCATCGATTTCATAATCAATTAAATACTTTTCTATAGAACCGAGTCCTCTATCTCGTACATTCTTTCTATGCCTTTGACGAGATTTATTCCGATAGCCTTTATGTAAAGTCAAAATTACTTCCCTACGCTAAATTGAATTATTTTAAATAAAAAATTCTATTTTTGATAATATGTGATGCATAATTTAATTATTTTTTGATTTAGCATCTTAAAGAAGTTAATTAATATATCTTTAGAACATCTAATTTTTTGCACTCAAGAGGAAAGCCAAAGATTTCTGTAAGTGAAGGTTTTGTTCTTCCATTATCGCCGTTTATGAGTTCTTTAATGTAAGTCCCACCTTGAGACTCGATAATGAATTCATATACTTTAGGTTTAATGAATTTTCCTTCTATTTGATATATTGTTTTTTCTCTAATTTTATCAGCACGACGATGAGACACTCTATTAGGTGTTCTCTGCTGAATTTTTTGATTTACAAATTCTTTTTGTATTTTTTTTAGAATAACTTCAAATTTTTCTTTTGATATGTTCTCGAAGGACGATGTTAACGCTCTGTAAACTTTTTTAGTGTTTTCTGCGTTAAATTTAAGGTCTTTAACTTGTTCTTTGCTACTATATTCTAAATTAGTAATTTTTATTTTTTTCTTATTTCTTTTATTTACTTTTTTTTGAATTGTTTTCAAATCTAGAGTTCTAACCTTTGGATTTTTTAATTCTAAAACATAAGGTCTGCCTTTTCCTAGCATTCTCACATCAATATCTTCTCTTCCTGCTCCGTGAAATTTTGAACCTTCGGCTTTTGCTTTCTTAACAAATTCAGGACTAATTAATTCTTCTACACTAGTTTTGTATTGCTTTCCTGTAAAATCGCACAATTCACATCCTTTTCCTCTACAAGACCTACAATCCCAATGAGTTTGTGGAATTCCTCTAATAAATTTATTATATCTTCCTCTAATAAAAATGGATCTTAATAGCAGATTTACCTCAGATGACGCAAATCTTAATGTAAAAATAATCGTTATATCGGGTTTCGAAAATTCTGCAGGTTTTTGTAAGTTATTTGATAATTCTTTTCCAACTTCTCTATTAAAATGACTTTTAAACGCCTCGGAATTTAGCAAATTAAAATGAGCTTTAAAATTATCCTCTCTATTAACTATTTGCGAATCAAGAATAGTTCCCACTAAAACATTTTTAAATTCTAGATGATTCAGGTTTTCCTCTGCAATTCTAGCATAGGTGGGAACATTACTAAAGATATCATCACATAAATAGCATTTTTCAGGTAGGCTAAGTTTACTATATTTAATTCCTTCCTTATCTAAAACACTCTGAGCAGGATTGAACCTAGTTTTTTCTGCTAGGATTTTTAAATTAATGATTGCTTCTTCGTGGTTTTCGTGCCTTGATAAATAAGCTCTGTGATTCTCCATAGTCATTGCCAAAAGAAGAGATTTACCCCTCTCGTAATTAGTAGTATCTGTCCCTAATAATGAAAACATCCTACCTAAACAGTGTAAGCAGATGTAATATTCTTGGTAAATCTCTAAAACTTTTTCAAAAATGGTCATACTTTAGTAAAATAATTAGATATCACTTTTGTTTTTAATGATCTGACAATAAACTTATAAAATAAAAAAAAATCATTATTTACATCTCCCATTCAAAATTAAGAGTCACAAATTTCTTAGTGTAAAAATGAGCAATTAGTAATATTACTGTGCAAATTGGTCCAAATTAATTAATCTTCTTCTTCCTCGTCCCATCCTAGATCTTTTAAAACAGATTCAAAGGCTTGTGATTCTTTATCTAACACAAATTCAGTATCATATTCTGAAGCGGCTTCTCCAAACGCTACATTAAAGTCTGGAGGAGGTAAGTCTTCAAGTGAAGGTACTCCTTCTTGTAAAGGTTTTTCCTCCCATGATGGTTGTTCCTGAACGATTTGGGGTTCTTGAATGCTTTCATCCTCTTCTATTTCCATTGGAGTGTAGTCATCAAGTGGAATTGGAGGAATTTCGTCCTCATAAACCTTAAATTGTGATTCGGTGCTTTCAGTCACGGGATCAATTTGCGTTGGAGTTACTTTACTCTCGACTGAATGTTCCAACTGTTTTTCATACTCTAATCCAATCGATTTAGGAATTGAAACAATCTTGTTTTCGTTGGTAGCTTCAATTTCTTCAATATCGACACCTTCTTTTTCCCAATCGTCTAAAAATCCTAGCAGATCATCTAAAGCAGCCTTGTCTTCTTCAACGCTAGGTTTAACTATTTTAGTTACTTCCTCTTCCTCTTGTTCTCTCTTTAGTTTAATTCTTTCAGACTCCTCTAAAGAAAGAGTCATCTCAGTTATTTCATCTCCCGATATTAAGATATTCAATTTTTTAGCTAACTCGCGTAAATATCCGAGATAATATCCTATCCGGTATACGTTTTTTAAGCCACCAAATACAAGATATTCGTCGTTAATTGCCAAAATAATACTATAACCTGAAGTATTGTGAAGAATAATTTCTGTTAAAGCGCCATGAGCAGTTGCTTCACTTAGTCTTAATCCTAAATCAATTAACGCAGTGCTCGAGGCA
>JAUWDN010000032.1 GCA_030608765.1 Promethearchaeota archaeon | reverse complement strand
AAAGGTCCGAGAAATGGACGAACGAGAAAAAGAAAGGAATTTAATAACATTAAGAGAAGAATTAATGATGTTATACAGCCAACAAACTGGTGGTGGCATCTCAGACAACCCCGCGAAAGCAAAACTGCTAAGAAAGCAAATAGCGAGGATTCTTACTGTAAAAAACGAAGAAAAATAGTTGAATTAATAATGATAAGCCCAAAATATCTGATTTACCACGATTTAATTGGCTTTGAAGTAGAAGCTAGGCTTAAATCAAAACCTGCTAATACTAAATTCTTAGATGCTGGTGTGGTAATTGATGATACCCAGAATATGTTAATATCAGAAAAAAATAAAATAATAAAAAAATATATCAAAAAAGATTATATTTTTAGATTCAAGCTAAATGATGGAACGCTAGAAGTGAACGGATCAAAAATAATAGGCATTCCTGAAAACAGATTAAGAAGTTTAAAAAAAAAGAAATGGTCGATGAAATAAAATGAGTGTTAGAAATATTGGTATTCCTGGAGTTAATCCACCAACTACGCGTGAGTGTAGTGATAAAGATTGCCCCTTCCATGGGAAAACACGAATCAGAGGAAAAATTACTCAAGGAGTGGTTGTTAACAAAAAATCAAAAAACACTGTAATTATTAGGCAAGATTATGTTCAATTTATTAGAAAATATCAAAGGTATGAAAGGCGTAACTCGAGATTAGCGTGTCATCTACCTGAATGTCTTAATAATGAAATTGAGGTAGGGGATTTAGTAAGAGTTGGAGAAAGTAGAAAACTTTCTAAAACAAAAGCTTTCATAGTACTAGACAAAATAAAATCTGGGGCGGCTTAGATGGGAACTCGAAGAAAACTTGGAGGAAAAAGGCAAGTTAAACCAAGAACTAGTTATGGTGTACAAAATGGTTCAAAAATTTTTATTACGGATAATTCAGGCGCTAAAATAGCGCAAATTATTAACGTTGATGGTTCAAAGACTCGATTAAGGAGGTTACCAAAAGCTTCTGTAGGCTCTGTTTGTACGGTAACTATTAAAAAAGGCCGTCCAGATTTACGCGGAAATATATTGAAAGCAGTAATAGTTCGGCAAAAAATGATATATAGAAGAAAAGACGGAACTAGATTGTCTTTTGAAGATAATGCTGGTGTGTTAATAACCAGAGAAGGCGATCCTAAAGCTACAGAGATTCGTGGACCGATAGCAAGAGAAGCTGCGGAATTATTTCCCCGTTTAGCCTCCATTTCTTCATTAATTATTTAGTTAAAAAAAAGAGTGAAAAAAATGAAAGTTAATTCAAAACAGCCTCGGAGACAGAGGAAAGCATTATTTCAATATAAGAATCATCAACGGTCAAAGTTATTGTCTGCCAGAGTTGCAGATTTCTTAAGAGAAGAGTATGGGATAAAAAATATTCCCTTGAGAGTGGGCGATTCAGTTAAAATAGTTAAAGGGGAGTTTACTGATTTTGAAGGCGAAGTTATCGAAATCACTAAAAATCAGCGAGCAAAAATAAAAGAAGCGACTTTTGACAAAGCAGATGGAACCCAATTTCATCCCGCGATTCACATTTCAAAATTAGTAGTAACAAAATTTCATAAAGAGAAGAAAATGGACCCATGGAGAGCAAGCATGATTGATCGTAAAGCTGTCTTTGGATTCAGAGATGATGAGCTTAGGGCTCCAAAAAAACAAAAGGAGGAGGAAGAGAAATAGATGACTAGACATGGTGGTACAAGATCGTCAAAAAGACTTAATACGCCCAAGTTTTTACAAATAAAAAGAAAGCATGGCAAATTCTTTATGGCACCATCGCCGGGACCTCACCCCAGTAGATTCTGTTTGCCATTATTACATATCGTTAGGGATCTTTTAAAAATAGTAGATAACCATAGAGAAGCAAAAAAACTAATTGGGTTAGGGAAGTTTAAAGTAGATGGAAAAATCGTTAAAGATAAAACATATCCTGTAGGTTTGATGGATGTATTAAGTATAGAAAAGATGAACAAACATTATAGAATTCTTCCAGATTCTCACCACGGATTAATTTTACACGAAATACCTGAAGCAGAAAGTGCATTTAAATTGTGTAGAATTACTGAGAAATCCACATTAAAGGGAGGCCATATACAATTAAACTTACATGACGGAAGAAATATCTTTATACGGGTTAAGGATCCGAGAAATACTAAAGAGGATATTTACAAAAGAATGGATGTATTAAAAATTTCCGTTCCTGAGCAAGAAATTCTTAAAGTTTTAAAGTTCAAAGAAGGAAATTTAGCAATAATCATGTCCGGGAAAAATATTGGACAAGTAGGAAAAGTCACAACTATTTTAAAGCGATTCGGTCCGAAAGCAAGTACAGTATCTATACAGCATAACTCAGAGCATACTGAAACCCTTTATGACTATACTTTTATCTTAGGAGAAGACCAATCTGAAATTAGTTTACCAGAATTAGAATAATATTAAGAGAGGAAATATATCATGTCAATGAAAGCAGCAAGAGAAACGAAGAAAAAATCTTTAAGAGAACAAGGAAAAATCTTTGAAGAAATGTGGACTAATCCGATGAAGAGACCTTATTTAGAAAAGGTAGTTCTTAATATTGGAGTGGGTGCTGGAGGAGAAGAGCTAGAAAGAGCAGCTACTGTCTTACAAACTATCTCTGGTAAAACTGCTGTAAAAACTTTATCTAAGAAAAATGTGAAAGAATTTAATTTGAGAATAGGACGTCCAATCGGTACAATGGTTACAATTCGCAATAAAGAAGCAGAAAAATTATTAAAAAGACTTTTTGTTGTAAATAATGATAAAATGTTAAGAAAAAGCTTCGATAATTATGGAAATTTTGGTTTTGGTATTACAGAACATATTACCATTCCAGGAATAGAATATGACAATGTAATTGGCATCTGGGGGCTTGATGTTGTTGGTCGAATAGTGAGACCTGGAATGCGAGTAAAGTACAGAAGAAAAGGTCGAGCTAGAGTACCCAAACATCATTATGTATCTCGTTTTGAAGCTCAATATTTCTTGAAAAAAAAGTTTGGAATTGAAATTGTAGACAAATTAGATTTAGATTTTATTTAACCATTTAAAAACAAGAATGATAATTATGCCGCAAGGTAAAATAGGTAAAGGTCAAAGAGAATGTAGACGATGCCATACGCACAGAGGAATAATAAGAAGGTATGGTTTATATATATGTCGTCGATGTTTTTACGAAATTGGAAAAGAAATTGGATTTTATAGATATGATTAATGTTGATATTAGCAATGAGGTGTAAAAAATAACAAATACACTGGCCGATATGTGTAACGACCTTAAGAATGCAGAAAAAGCACGAAAAAAAGAAGTGGTAGTTAGCCCAGCTTCGAAATTAAATCAAATGGTTCTTCGTATCTTTCAACAACACGCATATATCGGGGAATTTGAAAGGTATGACGATGGTAGGCAAGGAAAATTCAAAATAGCCTTGTTGAGCAAAATAAATCACTGCTCTGGTTTAATGAGGCTTAATTACAACATTTCTCAATTTGAATCGCTAGAAAAAAAACTACTTCCAGCACCAGGATTAGGAATAATTCTGCTTACAACAAATCAAGGTATTATGACCATGAAAGAAGCCGAAGAAAAACATATCGGCGGTATGACTTTATGTTATGTCTATTAATAGTGGAAAAAGGTAAGGATAAATGGTAAAGGTAGCATTTTTTAAAGAAGAACTGGAAATTCCGAAAGGAGTTACGGTTACACTGGATGGAAATCATCATATTACTGTAAAAGGACCAAATGGAAAAATCACAAAAGATTTTTCGCATGTGAGAGGTATTAAGGTAGTAATTGATGGGAATAAAATAATCTTTACAACGAACTTTCCAAAAAGCGGAACACTCGCGTTGATTAAGACTATTATTAATTTAATTAAAAATTTAATAAGTGGTGTTCAAACGAATTATAAATACATATGTAAAGTATGTTATAGTCATTTTCCATGTACAGTTGAAGTAATCCCCGATAAAAAAGAAATTCATGTTGTAAATTTTCTAGGAGAGAGAGCTCCACGAGTCACTAAATATTTAGATAATGTTGAAGTTAAGATCGATGGCGAAGATGTTATTTTGACTGGACCTGATAAAGAAACATTAGGACAAACGGCTGCAAATATAAAGAAAGCTTGTAGAATTAGAAAAAAAGACCCAAGAGTTTTTCAAGATGGAGTGTACCTCTATAAAATTCAGAATGGAGAAGAAATTACCTGGGAAATAAAATAAATTGAGGTCATAATAATGGAACAAAAAAGATTAATAGAACTTAGGAAAAAAATCAATAAAAAACGCCCCTCTTTTAGACGTGTCGAATCTTGGAGATACAAAAGAGTAAAAGATTCGTGGAGAAAAGCAAGAGGGATTGATTCACGAACTAGAATAAAATCCAAATCCGGAGTTAAATCTCCTTCAGCGGGGTATAGAGGTCCTAAAAAAGTGAGAGGGCTACATCCTTCGGGGTATGAAGAAGTAAGAGTTTATAATATAAATGATTTGAAAGATCTAAATAATAAAAAACACGCTATTAAAATTTCAACAAACCTAGGTGTTAGGAAAAGGATAGGCGTGATTGATTACGCTCAAAGTAGAGGATTTAAAATCCTAAATTTAGGAATCTCTCAGAGAGAATTAGATAGTTTGGAAGCAGCATTAAAATCTACTATAGACGATTTAGATGATGAAGATCTGCTTGAAGATGAGGACTAAAAAATCGTTATTAATTAAGATATAAAGTGATAATAGATGAGTTTAAAAGCCCAAAAAAGAATGGCAGCGGAAATATTAAAATGTGGGGAAAATCGCGTCTATTTTGATCCCTATCTAATTGATGAGATCAAAATGGCAATTACTCGAGAGGATATCCGCAATTTAGTAAAAGAAGGCATAATATTAAAAAAATATAAAAAAGGCAACTCAAAATATAGAAAAAATGTGCGACATGAGCGTAAGAAGAAAGGCAGAGCTAGAGGATTAGGAAAAAGAAAAGGAACTAAATACGCTCGATTGCCTAAGAAAAAAAGGTGGATGAATCGAATTCGCCCGCAAAGACGAGAACTTAAAAAGTTAAGGGATCGGAAATTAATTACTACAGCTACTTATCGGAAGTTATACAAAAACGCCAAAGGCGGGATGTTTAACAGCGTTGCTCAAATGAACCGACATATTAAAGAAAAGGAATTAATAAGGAAAGGTAGATAGAAGATGGCAAAAGGACCAAGATATCGAAGACCATTCAGAAGGAGAGCTGAAGGTAAAACGAATTACCATAGGAGAATGAAGTTACTAAAATCAAAAAAACTAAGAGCTGTAATTAGAGCTTCAAATAATCATATTATTGTACAAATTATACAATCTAAAATTGGTGGCGATAAAATTATCGTTTCTGCTCACTCTAAAGAATTAGTTTCTAAATTCGGGTGGAATGCTAATACGGGTAATATTCCAGCAGCATACTTAACAGGATTTCTAGCAGGTACAAAGGCCAAAAAACAGAATGTTAAAGAAGCAATTCTTGATTTAGGCATGTTTTTACACAGAAATCGAGTACTCGCCGCATTTAAAGGCGTGGTGCAATCAGGAATAGAGATTCCCCATAACGAAGATTTTTTTCCAGGCAATATAGAAGAAATAATAACAGGTTCACATATAGAACAATATGCAAATCTTTTAAAAAGTGAGAATCCCGAGAAATATGAACAAGTTTTCTCAGGTTATCTAAAAAAAAATAATATTAATCCACAAAAAATTAGTCAAATGGTTTCGAATACATTCAAAAAAATTGAAAGTAGCACATAAAAGTGAATTAAAATGAGTAGACAAAGAAATTCTGTAGAAAACTGGATTCCTACCACGCGATTAGGTGAATTAGTTCAACAAGGGTTAATAACCTTGGACAAAATATTCGCTAATAATCTTGTAGTCAAAGAAAAAGAAATTATTAACGTTCTCCTACCACAACTTCAGGAAAGCGTCGTCACAATTAACATGGTACAACAAATGACCGCTAGCGGTCAACGATCAAGATTTAAAGCTGTCGTTATTGTTGGAGCTGATGGTTTTATTGGTGTTGGTTCAGCTAAATCACGAGAAGTAGGACCTGCAATAAGAAAAGCAATTGACAAAGCGAAGCTTTCCGTGGTCCCCGTTATTAGAGGGTGTGGTAGTAAAGAATGTGGTTGCGGTCATACTCATAGCGTACCATTTAAAGTAGATGGAAAATGTGGTTCTGTTAAAATACACTTAATTCCTGCTCCACAAGGAGTTGGATTAGTGTGTGCTGATAAAGTTAAACAAGTATTGAAGTTAGCGGGGATTGAAGATATATGGAGCAAAACCTTCGGTGACACCAGAACAAGTGAAAATCTTGTAAAGGCTACCTTCTATGCTCTTAAAAATGCTCACAAATTTAATTTCAACTTATAAATGATGAGTGGTGTATATGATGGCTGAAAATAATGTAGTTGTAAGAAAGAAACCCAAAACGAAAGGATCCAAACCCCCTGCGCTATACTTCGCAATTCGTATAAGAGGTGCTCCGGGAATGAAGCGCGTAATTTTAAACACATTAAAAATGTTAAGAATGCATAGAGTTAATCATGGAGTCCTTATATGGGGGGACGTAAGCTATATGGGTATGCTTAAAAAATGTAAAGATTACATAGCTTATGGGGAAATCGATGAGAAGGCTCTATTAAGATTATTAAGGGCGAGAGGAAAAGTCGAAGGTAACAAACCACTCACAGATGAACACATCAAAAATCTGACTAAATACAAGAATATGAAAGAGTTTTCTAAAGCTTTATTATCCGGAGAAATTCGATATAGAACTCAGGATGTATATAAAATAAAACCAGTTTTTCGGTTACATCCCCCAAGAAAAGGACACCGCGGAACGATTAAAAAACATTACAACGAAGGCGGAACTCTGGGCTATGTAGATCAGTTTATTAACGTATTAATTCATAAAATGATATAAATAGAAAGGTGATATGATATTACGCGAAAATTTCCTAAAAGAATACGGAAAATGAGAGGAACTCGTACGCAAGGGTATGGAAGAGTTGGACAACACCGAAAAGCGGGTCAAAGGGCTGGTAAAGGAAAAACAACCCAATGGAAGAAAAGTAAGAAATCCTATTATCTCAAACAAAAAGAACTTGGATTTCCAGACCCAGATTGGGATTTCGGAAAACGAGGTTTTAAACGACCCCAAGACATTAACAGAATTTACCACGTAAACGCTCTAAACATAAAAGATTTAGATTCAAAAATTGAAGATCTCACGCTAAAAAATGTTGCTACTAAGACGGGAAATACTTACACTATCAATTTAAAAGATATTAATGTCCAAAAAATCTTAGGCCGTGGAGATATTAATAAAAAAATTAATCTAACAGTTGACAAAGCTTCAAAACGAGCTATTGAGAAAATTGAGTCTGCTGGTGGTAAAGTTACACTCCTTTCGGAAGCAAATTAAAAACTTTAGATTTATTTATTTACTTACTTTTTAGCTTAGTTTTTGTTAGGATTAATCTATTAATTTCATAATCACCTGAATTAATCCAGGCAGTAGGAATACAAAACCTAAAACATTTCCTACTGGGTGGACTATAGTAAACACTATTCCTGATAAGTAAAAGGCTATAAAAGAGTCGATCGTAATCGAAACTGCAAATCCGCCAAACAACCACAACAACAATGTGCTCAAGATATCGAATACAAAAGTAATAACTGCTCCTAAAAATCCGAATAACAACATTATCCGAAATATGTATAAATCTTCAACTGGTTTAAAATAATCCTT
>JAUWDN010000020.1 GCA_030608765.1 Promethearchaeota archaeon | reverse complement strand
TTTTTTTTTTAGTTTTGGCTGTTTCATTACCAATTCTAACTCAGTTAGGAACGTATTTAGCATTCACTCCGTATTTTGAACCTCAACCCCCTGATTATTCTTTAGAACCTCTATTGTGGTTTAATGGTTGGAATGTTGCTATGTATCTTGTTATTCTGTTAATCTCCTACCGACTAGTTTTTCTTTTCATAAAAAGCATGAAAAACGATACGTTCAACATATTTTCCTCGGTGTTTTTCATCTTAATTTGGTTAATTATTTGGTATAGATCCTTTAGTTTTATTAATTCCTTTAGGAGCGTTACTGATTTAGGTATTGATGCTTTTCGGGCATTTATTGATATATTATTGATGATTTTAACTGCTATTTTAGTTATTAGAAGTTTAGGTAACAGAACTTTTAAATTCAAGATTTTTAATCCTAATAATTTAGCCTTTTTTCTATTTGCCTTCACATTAATATACATTGAAGGTCAATTCGTTATGATAACAGGAGCAGGCTCAATTTCTGGAACTTATACCAACCTTATTCAAGTCAATTTAGCAAATAACTTAATTGTTTTGTTGATTACAATTGTTTTTTATTGGTTTTATTCAAAGTACGCTTTAGAGAAAAAAGGTTTGATAGTGAAAAAGTTATTTAAGCAAGAAGAAGTCATTCAACTTGTTTCTGATTTCAAATCTTATCTAATAAATAGCGGTGCGCTCGATTCTACTAAAATTAGCGATTGGGAATTTAATAATTACCTAAAAGATAAGAAGTTAATAAAAGATGAAATAGAAGATTCTGTAGAACTAGAAAAATCAGAAGAAACGCGTGAAGAAGAAGAACCCCTAGAAAAGCTGTAAATCTAGTTTAAATTGACATTAGTTTTGATAGTTATCAAGTTTTTCGTATTTTTTTAAGATGATGGCAAGACTTTCTTCGTCATCAATTATCTCATTAAAAATTTTGATTAAAATCTTAATTATGGCTCTAGGATTTCCTTGAGTGTGTTTAAAAATATTTTTTAATGTGAGTTTATTTAAGGGGAAATAGGGATTCTCAAAAGCTTTTGAAAATTCATTGCATTCAATACTATCATAGAACGTACTCATTATATTCCTGTAAAATTCAAAAATGTCATCTTCACTAAAATTCTTTAGATAAAGAGGTTCTTTTATTAATGGTAACAATTCTGAATCGAAGTCTTGATATTTTTTCTTGATTTGTTCTAAGGCCTCAATCGATTTCAAAGTAATTATTATGCGAAGCCCTTCAATTTGTTGTAATCGTAATATTTTAGTGAATATCTTCTCTGAAGCGATGTCGTTTGGAGACATTTCAGAGCCATATAACCAACTGGGGTCAAAGACTTCTTCGGTGGTCTCCTCTTTAGGTTTGACGATCGAGATAATTTTTTCAAAATCGTCGATAAAGAGAATTGTTCCGGATTTAGAGTTTTCAATGAGAACTCTTAGCATTAAATAGGCATTTTTCCCTTTGCGAAGATCGTGAGAGAGATTTAACGTTGATAATTCTTTTGCGTCCATTAATTCACCTAGTAACCATCTCTCTGCTCCGATCTTCTTATAAGGGTCTAACTGATGGATTGTAATTCCATTTATCACATCCTTTAGTGTTTCAGTTTCTATTTCGCTATATTTAGTAGATAATTGTTTGAAAGCTACCTGTTTTACTTTCTCAATATCGACTACATGAAAAAATCCATATTTCCGCTCTAAAGCGCCCCAGCTTTCACATAATTGATTTACAACGAACTTTAAAGGCCCTATTTCCAGATTTTCAATGAATTCAGAGTAAATATTATAATAAAACTTTTTATAAACCGATTCTAGCGAAATATAGAAAGTATTGTAGTAATAAAGATTATTTTTTAGAGTCCAAAAGAGATGAGTTTTTCCGAACCCAACATCACCTATAATAGGAAGGATAAAATTATTGTTTTGCTTAACAATAGATTTTATGTTTTTAATAAGAATATCTCTTGATTTCACTAAATCTAATTCTTCTTTGATTTCACCGGTACATACAAACTTTTTGAAAGGATTATTTCCCCATCTTATTATGTCAAGTAATCTTGATTCACTATTTTCGTATAGTATCATGCGATTTCTTTTTATAACTTTAACTCTTCTATTCCTAAAATAATGATATATTTAACATCGGTTAGCGATTGCTTGACATTCATGTAAGGCTCAAATGAAACCGAAAGATCCTCTTTTTCATCTCGTCCAACGATTAAGCAATCGTAAAAAACAGGGTCTATTCTTTCATCGATGACTACTCTATCCGCAACGATAACTCCATTCCCAACGAGAGCAACGGGATTCCTTAACATCTCTTCCTTAAAAAATTCTAAATGGTTGATTCCGTATTGATAATCGTCTAGATAAAGAGCCGCCGTGTTGAGTTTGTTTAATGTGTAAGGGAAAGCGTCTGAGAATTGTCCTTCGTCATAAATATGCATTATATCTTCTGAAAGTAGTATTGAGTATTCGATGGACTCGAAATCTTCGTACCATTGAGCTTCAATTTTGCGAGAAAAGGCGACTTTTTTATTGTAATTTAATTCAAAGCCTACTCTAAAACCGTCGGCTATAAAAATACCTTCTGAGTTCGCAATTTTTAGATTGTCGGAAAAGATAATAGAATCGTTGTCATCTTTACATCGTGTAATTATTGAACCTTCAAATTCTCCTTCTAACTGTATCCTTTTTACCGAATCGTATAATATACTGTTGTCTTTGTTTCTCATAATTATTATTAAATCAAGATCACTTTTTACAACTAATTATACTATCGTATATATAAATATAATAATATCTAATTATTAATTAGAATGGGTTCAATCAAGTTATCCAGTAAAATTTCTGAACTGTCTAAATTAGAATTACTTCAAAGAGCAAATGATTATATATTTTCAACTGGTTTGAACGACGGCGCTTCGAAACTATGTAAAGCGAATATGAAATACGGTTTAGCGCAATTTCACCTCATTCAAGAGAAGTATGGATTTGAACCGAAAGCTACTTTTATTTCGTCGCCGGACGAAACAATTTCGAGGAACAATTTTCGATGGAATTCCGGGCTTGGTTATGGTGGAAGGTTAAACTGGGGGGATACTAACGACAAGATCATTTTTCTAAATGTAAAACCAAACTGTTGTGGAATACTAGTTGGAGGATTAGAAGAAATACCGGATGTTTACGATCTCATAAAAACGATAGATAAAGTAAAAAGCTTAAAGTTATACGATAATGAAGTTTTACTAAATTGGGACTATGGTGTATCGAATCACTTTATAAATTGTTTCGAAACTAAAGCTCTTTCAGACATTGATTTTCCACCTTATATGTTCATGATTCACGGTTCAGCACCTGAATTTCGCGACGACAAATATGGGATGGGTTTATATATCGATATTTCAAAAACATTAAAGGAACGAGCTATTGAGGAACAAACAAGATTAGGAAGGCAGTATATTTTGTTAGATTCCGACGCGAAAGAATATCTTGATTTTAACAAAAAAGCAATTAACTTTTCGAACAAAAAGCGAGAAATCATAGCAAACAAGTTGTTCGGGACCGATTGTGAGATAATATGCAATACTTCTCACCAATTTTTAAAAGATTATAACAACATGTATTTAGGAAGTAATTGTACTGATGTAGATTGTGAGTTTGTTCTGACTAATATTTTTCCTACAGCATTGAGAGCTGATATAGCGTGCTATCTATTTAAAGGAAAAAAGAGTTTTTCAGAAATAACCTTAAAGAATAACAATTTTTTAGAAAGAGCAGAAAATCTAGAGCTATTAGATCTTCTAATGAATGCTGACTTATTGCCCCACGGTGGAGGGTATATGTTACCCGATGTTAGCCGCGTACAAAAGGTTTTAGAATATAAAGACCAGAGATATTTTGCTTGCGAATTAGTAAGAGATAATAACAAATTAAAGATCGTACGAAATGTTAAGGAATTACAATTCGAATATAGAGGACGAGACGTAATTCTAAAAACGCTTCAATTGGATCTTGGAGAAATAATAGCTCGATTAAACCCTATATTCTCTTTAAAATTATAAGCTATTCTATTTTTGCTCCTGAGGGGATTTCTTTATCAGGTGTTAAAACAGATACAATATCTCCATCAACCGCAGCAAGAAGCATTCCTTCGCTTAAAATTCCTCTCAGCTTTCTCGGTTCCAAATTAGCTAATATTACGATCTTTTTACCTTTTAATTCGTCTACCTTATATTGTTCAGCTAAACCTGCAACTAAAGTCCTCTTTTCGTCTCCTAGAGTAATAGTTAATTTGTATAATTTATCTGCTTTAGGGACTTTTTCGACACTCTCTATAAGTGCCACTCTTATATCTAATTTTTTAAAATCTTCATATGAAACCAATTCTTTGCCACCTAATTTATCTTTGTTTTCTTTAATTTCGTGAAGTTTACTTTTAATTTCATTAATATCGAGTTTTTGGAAGAGAGGTTCTGGTCTTTTAATTTTTTGTCCTTCTTTTACAGAATTCTCGTTAATTGTATCCCATTTCAAATCATTCGACATTGGGATATTTAAATAAGATAATATCTTTTCCGAGGTTCCGGGTATAAATGGACTTAATAAAATACCAAATGCATAAACAGCTTGAGCGCATATATTAAAAACATGTCCCGCAGCATCTTTATCTTTCTTGATTAAATGCCAGGGGGCTTTATTATTTAGATAAACGTTCCCTTCTTTTCCAAAATTAACAATGTCTCTTAAGGCCTTTCTTAACTTAAAGTTATATATACTATTTCCAATCTCAAAACTAATTTTATTTATAAGGTCGATGAATTTCTTGTCGGTATCATCGAACTCTATCTTTTTTGGTACAACTCCATTGAATTGCTTATCAATAAAAGTTAAGGTTCTATGGATGAAGTTTCCTATGTTATCGTTTAATGTTTTAATGTTGTTTTCAAATTCAGACCACAAAAACGATGTATCACTCGTCTCTGGGCGATTGTATACTAGAGAAAAGCGCCAATAATCTAGAGGGGCCAGTTTTAACGCTTCATCGATCCAGATTCCAATTCCTCTCGATTTAGAAAATTTATCGTTTTCGTACATTAAGAACTCTGTAGAAGACACATTGTAAGGAAGAGTTAATTTCTCGCCATCGCTTTTGTTCTCATTGAAAGCTAATAATAAACTAGGAAATACAATAAGGTGAAAAATTATATTGTCTTTTCCAATAAAAAAGACTGTTTTGGTATCTGGATCTTTCCAGAAATATTTAAATTTATCTGGGTCTT
Source organism: Promethearchaeota archaeon (assembly GCA_030608765.1). The sequence continues at coordinate 3,946 of JAUWDN010000020.1, read as the reverse complement.
TAACGATATTATCAGCCCATTCTTTTACCGCAGAAACATAACCTAATACAGCTTCAAACCAAACATATATACTTTTATTATCAGCACCTTCAAAGGGCGCTGGAATCCCCCACTCTAAATCTCGAGTTATAGCTCTTTCTGGAATTCCTTCAGATAGGCTGTTTAAACACATTTGTCGCGCATTCTGAGGAATTATTTCGTTTTGACTTATTAGGTTTTTCAATTGATCCTGCAATTTGGGAATGTCTAAATACCAATGTTTTGTTTTACGGAGTACAGGGGTATTATCACATATTGCACAGCGAGGCTTTTTTAATTCTAAAGGTGTTAGTAATTTTTGACACTTATCGCATTGATCACCTCTTGCATTCTCATCTCCACAATGAGGACAATCTCCTTCAACAAATCGATCTGGAAGAAAAAACTTATCGTTCTCACAGTAAAGCGTTTCTAATTCCTTTTCAAATACATATCCATTTTTCTGAACATCCAAGTAAAACTTCTGCACGAAATCAATATGAGTTGGATTATGAGTAATCGTATAGTTATCGTAAGAGATTTGCCATTTTTCGAATAAATCTTTAATTATTTTATGGTATTTGATTGCTAAATCCTTGGTGGGAATATTCTGCTGTTTAGCCGCTACTGCAACGGGTGTTCCATGGGAATCTGATCCCGAAACAAATACAACTTCGTCTCCCTTTAATCTACAAAACCTTGCAAATACATCAGAGGACAAGACGCTACCTATCATGTTACCTAAATGAGGTATAGCATTTACATAAGGCCATGCTGAAGTTATTACCCATTTGGTAACTTCTTTGTTTGACATCTTGCATTACCTCCGTTTTTTGATTAGAAAGGTGAGTTTTCGTTCATATTCGTTATAACTTATAATGATTGTTAACATAATTTACTTTATTATTTCAACTTTATGAGGGAGAGAGAAATTTGTATTCTATTATAAATTTCTTTTAAGTATTCACTATTCATTCAAAGGTGATTTGGGCTCCACAATTTCTACAAGCTTTGATTTCAGAATACATCTTCTTTAAACAAGGTTCGTGGTAATAAGCTCCACATTTTTCACATTGAAATACTTTGTAATCTCCTAAAAATATGCTATGACATAACGTACAAGACGCATCGATCTCACTGATTTCAAATTCCTGAATTTGAGTCATTTTAGTAACATTTATGCCGCTTTCATCAATTAATTTTATTTTTGGCTCATCGTCGTCCTTTTTTTCTACTAGTTTTGACGCCGAGGGGGGAAGTTCTAATAAAAAAAAACAAAATGGGCATCTGAAAACATTTTCCTCATATTCCGACCTCTTTGCCCACATCGCAGCGCAAGAAAGATGCATCGGTCGTTCACAGGATGGGCAGTATCGTCCTTCGCTATAAAAATCGGCTCCTGTTATTTGAGCTTTCACCGAGTGACAAATTTGACATTTTTCCTGACCTCGTTCTTTGCTACTCATCATTAAGCGAATATCAAGAACATTCGGTCTTCTCAATTGTAAAGCAATCTCGCTGATTAATGGTGCTATATCGCTTTTTTTATCTGGTGAGAAATAATCGGTAGTGGTTTTAAGTTCTTTTTTCGAAGCGTACGAAGCTCCAGCATTTAATAAAGCTTTTGAATTGTTAAAAGATCCGAATTGTCCTCCAGTAAGTTTGGCTATTTTCTTTAAAACGCTTTGAGAATGATCTTGAATTTTACCTATTTGACATGCGTCTATATAAATTCCCAACCCTTTAGCAATATCTACTATTTTCTGAATTTTATCGCCAAACTCTAGTTTATTGTCCGAAACGATAAAAATCCTGCTTGTTTTACCTCCGAGTTTTCGCATTTCTCCAACTAAAAATTGAACTGAAAATGCGAGCCCCTCATGAAGTAAACCGTTCCCAGAAATTTGGATTTTGCTTAAAGCTTTAGTTAACTTTTCTTCATCAAAACTAAACGGACTCAATTTAGCAACATTAGCCCCGAAGGAGAGTAATGCTATTCGATCCTTAGGATCAATTAGGAATTTCTCGTGAATGAACTTTTTAACGGTTTCTAATGCGACTATTAATCGATTAGGCTTGAAATCTTTCCTTACCATAGATCTTGAAGAATCTATGAGAACAACACAGTCTTCGATTTTTATTAAATCTTGCAAGGTCTTAAATAAATTATTATTCCAATTATTTTTGTCAATTACGATCCAATTACGGATTTCTCTATTTCTTATTTAAAAATCTGTAAGCAAAAATGGCGTATACCTTAATTGCTCTGATGAAGTCTATAATTTCTATATACTCATTAACTGCGTGGGCAGTTCTTCCTTTACCAGGCCCAAATAAGATGGTTTGTGGGCAAAAACCATCGTTACGAAAATAACGAGCGTCAGCAGAAGCGGGTAATAGAAAGTAATAAGGCTTTTTTTCATAAACTGATTCGACAAGATCGTAAAATTCTTGTAGATCAACAGAATCCTCCCATTGGCTCCAATAGGAACCCTCAGAGTCTGTAATAATTTCTAACTCAACAAAAACTTCTTTAGAAGTAGCATTTGATTGATCTTTAACAACATACCCTAAGTCTTCTTCAATCAGTTTTTGTAACGCCTTCATAATGGTTTCACTTTTTTGTTTAGGCATAAGTCTGATATCAAGAACTGCTTCACATAAATCAGGAATTACATTTTCTTTAATTCCACCTTTTATCATCGTTACCGCTTTAGAAAAGGTTGTCAGGGACTGTATAATACTATGCAGATCAGGTTGTTCCTTTAGAATTCTTTCAAAAATTTCCTCGCTTGGAAAAACCACCTTAATTAATTTCTTGAGTTTATCCATACTCATTGGTGGTTCGGTTTTAGGAAGATAATCGTTAAGTTTATCTAAATTTTCAATAATCCCGCTCATCATGTAGATTGCATTTTTACTCGTCGCTGGATATCCTGAATGACCAGATATCCCATGAGTAGTTATTCTTACCTGAAGATGCCCTTTTTCTCCTACAAATATTGCTTTTGGAAGAGGGCTTAGAACTGTTGCCTCCCCTATAATCGCAAAATCACATTTTATCTTCTTTAGGGGGTTTTCTACACACCAACCGGTCCCAAATTTTCCCCCCGTTTCCTCATCAGCCACGGCGTTTAGAATTAAATTTCCCAATACTTCTACTTTTAACTCTTTTAAAATTTTTAAAGCAATAACCATCGCGGCTAACCCGCTCTTCATATCAGTAGTTCCTCTGCCATGCATAATTTTATTGCGTTTAATTATCGCTGAAAAAGGGGGGTATTTCCAATCTGCTTCAGACCCTGGAGGAACTACATCCATGTGTCCGTTATACAACAAATTCTTTCCTTCAAAGTTTTCGTTCAAATAAGCTATTAGATTTGCACGATTATTTCCAAAGGGAAAAATTTCAGTTTTAATATTTTCATCTTTTAAGAATTCTTCAATAACCAGTGCTACATTTTTTTCATTCCCAGGTGGGTTGACAGAATCGCATTGAATAAGCGTCCTTAAAAATTCAACATAAACTTCTTTATTTTGCTCAATTTTGGCTATAATAGATTCTACACTCATTTAATCTTTCTACCTTATATGTAATTTAATTGTCTGATCGTACTAATTATCTTAATATTTCAACATAAAGTAATCTATCGAATAAATTTAATATATAATTAGCAAATTTTAATATTCTTAGATTATTTAATAACTAAAATATCGACAATTACGGTTGGTTAATTTGATTTTACGACGAACAAAGAAGGCTAAAAGAATTTTATTTACAAGTATATTCATCTTTTCAATGGTATTAGTAAATACTCTGATGTTGAGTGATTTTAATGTAGATATGAACAATAACCAACAACATGATTGGTCAATTGATGAAATTAATATTTTAACCTCAGATAACGACCCATATTTGACAGATTAT
>JAUWDN010000126.1 GCA_030608765.1 Promethearchaeota archaeon | reverse complement strand
TTAAGCAAACTTAATAAAATAACGTTAAATACTTGACTTCTGTTATATTATGTTGAGAGTAGGGATAATTGGTTGTGGTAATATCGCAAATTTAAATGTGTTAGGATACCTTCATTCCCAAGAAACTGAGCTAGTTGCAGTAAGTGACACATCTTTAAAAATTGCGGGTAAAAAGTTAGAAAGATGGGGTTTACGAACAGTTCCAATTTACGAAGATTATAAGATAATGATTGATCGCGAAGATCTTGATATCGTAGAAATTTTAACGCCTCATCATCTTCACGCTCCAATGACAGAATACTGTGCAAAAGCGGGAGTTCCTGGAATTTCAGTACAAAAGCCAATGGCTCACACGATAACAGATTGTGAAAAAATGATTCGTGTTTGTAATGAAGAAAATGTAAAACTTAAACTATTTGAAAACTTTAGGTTTTATCCAGTTTATTTAAGAGCAAAAGAGCTATTAAATCAGGGAATAATAGGTGAACCTTTAAATTTCAGAATAAATACCGTTCAAACGGGAGGTCCAAGTATAGTCGAAGAAACGAGGGCTATTCAATGGCGTCATAATTTTGATAATTGTGGGGGGGGTAGATGGATATATGATGATGGGATTCACAAATTTTCAATGGCGCTATGGTTAATGAATCAAGAGAGAGTTGAAGAACTATATAGTTGGATCGATTATTTTACGACGGTGATGGATTCACCAAGTCTCATTTTTTGGAAATATCCTAGCAAAGAATTAGATGATCCCCCTAAATACGGTTCAATGCAGTTTACACTTGCACCTAATGTTTATTATCCAAGTAATTATTACGATTGTGACGAATTCATTGAAATATCTGGAACGAAAGGCATGATGTGGTTGAACCAGTGTACTTCGGGGGGAAATATAATATCTAAAACACCTCAATATCCTCCTATTGTTGTGTATAGTGGTGGCGAGGTCAAAACCTATGGAGAAGAATTACCAAGAGATTGGAGGTATTCTTTTATTAATTCCACGGAACATTTTATTAGTGCTATTCAAGAAGATAGAGAGCCAATTTATACAGGCGAACAAGGGAAGAATTTAAGCATTTTTGCTAAAATGCCATTTGTATCGACTCAACAGAAGAGGATTGTAAGGTGGGATGAAATTACTCCAGAAAATGAGCAAAATGGTTCATGTAGCATAAAAGAGCCCGTGGAAATGGACGGAAGAACATGTGCTAAATATTTTGAAAGTCTAAGAATGGATCTTAAAAAAGGGATTCAAGAAGGATTAGAGCATAAAAAATTTAAGTATCAATATTAATTGTAACTTATTTTAAGGGAATTCTTTCAATGATATTTCTTTGCCCAATTCAGAAGATTTTATAGCAGCTAAGTTGAATTTTAAATTATATCTAGCTTGTTCACCAGAAAAAATTGGTTCTTTGTTTCCTTTTACAACATCTATAAAATGTTTCGTGGCATTAATGAAGCTTTGTTTCCAGTCTTTTTCAAATTCGTTAAAAGTTTCCACTTTACCATCCCGAATTATAACAATAGGAGCAAAAATATCTGACTTTGACATAGGATTTCCAATAGAAGTCCCTTGATTTATTTTCATTATTCCTCTGCTTGCGATTATTTCTATAAATTCATCCGTGGAATAGTAGTTAGAAGGAATTTCCATCTCTGGCATTAAAGAGAATTCCATGTGCCCATATTGGGGAATAATGCGCTCTTGATTTTGTTTATATTTGAACATCACATATGCAGGCGCATCTAAACCTTTAAAATTGCCCGTCCATGCAAACACTTTTTCAATTTCTTCTCCAAAAAACCACGAAGCTAAAGAAAACGCGTGCCAACCGTTGTCAAGAAGGACAGGTGAGCCTGTTTCAGCCCCCCCAACTATTTTAGGGTCTCTTCTCCATTCATTAGCGCTATTTGGAACCGTCCATCCTCCTTTACCTCCCATTGCAATTTTTATTCTAATGGAGGAAGGATCGCCAATGTAGTCTGAATCGATTAACTCCTTAGCCTTTAATATGTGTGGAGCAAACAAGAAATTTTCATATATCGAAAGAATTGAGCCCGAATTCTTACATTCTTCAATCATTTCATCGGCTTCTTCAAGAGTTATAGCTATTGGTTTTTGGACCGAGATTGCTTTTACTCCCTTCTTGGCAGCGTAAATCACTGCGTCTGCGTGGAGATTATGCGGAAGAAGAATTTCAACAATATCTAATTCTTCTTTATCTAACATTTCTTTATAATCAGAATATATTCGGGTATCCTTATGTAGTTTGAACTTTTTAATCTTATCTTTAGCTTTATCTATAGTTCTATTACATAAACATGTAATTTCAGCATCCTCATTATTCAAATAACCAAGAACATTTAAGTCGAAAATAACCCCAGTCCCAATAAAGCCAACCTTCAGCATATCAATTAATAGAATTATTTATGAAATTTATATAGCTCTGTTTCTCTACACAAGAAAATTAAACTTAAAAAGAATTATTTGTAGTTAAATCTATACTAATAAAAATTCAAATAACTTTATCAAATAAATTGCGAAATTATGTTTAAACAAGCAATAGTAAGAAGACCATGCAAAAATTTTCAATTTGGGATTTCCACATCCACCTTAGGAAAACCTGATTATCAAAGGGCGTTACTACAGCATTCACAATACGTAGAAGCACTATTAAAATGTAATCTCGCTGTAATTGAATTAGATGAAGATGATCGCTTTCCAGATTCCACTTTTGTTGAAGATACCGCATTAGTGGATAAAGAATTCGCTGTAATTACTAATCTTGGGGCAAAAAGTAGACAGGGTGAAGAAATTGAAATTAATGAAAAATTAAAGCCATTTTACGATAATATTGAATCAATAAGAAAACCTGGTACGTTAGAAGGAGGAGACGTAATGAAAATAGAAGAACATTATTACATAGGACTTTCGAAAAGAACAAATAATGAAGGAGCCAATCAATTAAGAGTGATTTTGAAAAGATATGGATATTCTTCGTCCACAATTCCTCTTAAAAAAGTTATTCACTTAAAAACGGGAATATCATATCTAGGGGATTCAATTTTACTTGTATCTGGGGAATTTAAAAACCACTCTGATTTTAGGGAGTATAATCTTATTGAAGTTCAAGAAAGTGAAGCTTATGCAACAAATAGCCTTAGGATAAATGAATTTGTGCTTATACCAAAGGGATATACAAACTTAAAGAAACAAATCTTAAACTTTAATTTTAAAGTCTTAGAACTTGAAATGTCTGAATTTGAAAAGATTGATGGAGGACTTTCTTGTTTATCTCTTAGATTTTAAAAACATCTACTTACTAAGATTTAGAGAAAAAAATTTTGCCTTAAAATAATATTTAGATGTAATTTTAAATTAATACTAATTAAACCTTGAGTGGATTTAATAAGATATGAGAGCAGAAAAAAAAGAAATGGATTCTTTGCTAGCTTATAGAAGAGCATTATTACTTGGATGCGGATATTCTTATCAGGATTTGGAAAAACCTTTAATAGCAATTGTAAACTCGTGGAATGAAATAAATCCAGGACACATTCATTTGCGTAAGTTAAGTGAATTCGTAAAAGAGGGTGTAAGAGATGATGGAGGAACTCCAATGGAATTCAATACAATTGCTATATGCGATGGTATTGCTAATTCAGGTAATTATTCAAAGTTCGTTCTACCTTCGCGAGAGATAATAACTGCATCAATTGAAAGTACTATAAAAGCGTATAATTTTGATGGAATGGTAATGATATGTTCGTGCGATAAAATAATCCCAGGTATGCTTTTAGCGGGCGCTAGGTGCGATATTCCAACTATTTTTCTCACGGGAGGTATAATGAAACCTAAGATATTCGAAGATGGGCCGTTAAAAGGAAAAACCTATGTAACTTCTGATATAAAAGAGGCAATTGGGCAATATAAAGCAGGTAAAATTACTAAAGAAGATTTGAACCTTATTGAGTCTGAAACATGCTGTTCTCCAGGGGCGTGCAATATGATGGGAACTGCAAACACAATGGCTTGTATCGTTGAAGTAATGGGGCTTTCGTTACCGAATTGTGCTACTACACCCGCTTTAGGGCCAGAACAAGAAGAATTAAGTAAAGAAACTGGAAAAATAATTATCAGTTTAGTTAAAAAGAAGATAACCGCATTAAATTTAATAACTCACAAGTCAATAGACAACGCGTGCAAAGTAGCTTTATCTTTTGGAGGATCTACTAATATGATTCTCCACATGTGTGCGTTGTCACATGAAATTGGGGGTAACTTAAATCATTTTGATTTCGATGAGTTAAGCAAATCTGTTCCCTTATTGGCTAAATTTAAACCATCATCTGAATATAACCTCTCAGAATTTCATGAAGCGGGGGGTTTTAAGGTTTTAATGAAAAAATTATCGACTCTTTTAGATTTATCTACATTAAATGTGTTCGGAGAAACCTTAGAACAATATCTAACAAAAGTAGAGCCTATAGAATATCAAATAATTCGAGATCTAAACGATCCAATCTCGCCAGAAGGAGGCGTTGCTGTATTAAAAGGCACCTTAGCGCCAGAAGGAGCTGTCATAAAACAAAGTGCTGTTAACATCAAGATGAGATATCACAAAGGGCTTGCTAAAGTATTTGAATCTGAAGAAGATTTAAAAGAAGCTTTGATAAATAATACAATTAAAGAAGGAGAAGTATTAGTTATTAGATATGAGGGTCCAAAAGGAGGTCCTGGTATGAGGGAATTATCATTACCTGCCGCAATTCTAATAGGTATGGGATTAGGCGATTCTGTTGCGATGGTAACTGATGGAAGGTACTCTGGTGCCACAAGAGGCCCGTGTATAGGGCATGTTTGCCCTGAAGCGTATGACGGTGGCCCAATTTCAATAGTTCGAGACGGAGACGAAATAGAAATAGATTTAGATAATCGTCAACTGAATCTTTTAGTATCTGACGAAGAA
>JAUWDN010000065.1 GCA_030608765.1 Promethearchaeota archaeon | reverse complement strand
AAGAAAGGATTTGTGGTTTTAAAGGAACATAACTTAAGAACTGGAAAAGTAAAAGTTATTGGTAATTTTTATTTAACAATTTTAATATAATTGTATTTTGAACATTATGGAAGATAACCTTTTTCTAAAACAGTATAACTTGGTTTTAATAAGATATGCGGAGATTTGGCTTAAATCGCAGAAAGTCAAAATTCGTATGTTGAAATATTTAATGAATAACATCAAAAATATCCTTAAACGAAATGGAATACCATTTCATAAATATCAATTAAGTAAGGATTCTTCTAGAGTTTTTTTCTTTTTTAATAATAAAGACATTCCCAGTGGGGTAAGTGTTATAAAGAAGGCATTTGGTGTGCATTCGATTAGCCCCGCAATTAGGACATCAAACAATCTTAAAAACATTACAGAAAGAACAATTGAGATTGCGAAAGAAGTGTTAGAAAAGAACGATATTTTTGCGCTCAGGGTTAAAAGGTCTGGAAATCATAGTTATACCTCAATAGAAGTCGCTCAAATTGTGGGTAAAGCGATAATTGATAATTTTCCGAATTACAACTTAAAAGTTAATCTCACTCAACCCAAAAAACAAATCTATATAGAGATAAGAGGAGAATTTACCTATATTTTTTCTCAAGTTATTAAAACTAAATGGGGTGGTTTACCAATAGAACCTCAGAAGAAGATGCTTGTCATGGATATAGGTAGGTTAAACGATTTGATTGCGGGATTTCTATTATTGAGAAGGGGTTCAGAAATATATCCTATATTAATTGATATAAAAGAACAGAAAGCTGACAACGAAGTTTGGTTATCTAATTGGAAAGAGGTAGGCGAGTATGTACCATATAAACGATTTCAGTTAGTTAAAATCGATATTTATAATATTCTTAAGAAAGTTAATTCAGATTTAAGAGATAATCAATACTTTTGTGGTGTTTGCAGGTTAATTAGGTTTGAAATATTGTCAAAAATTCTTAAAAATCCTAAATATCACTTTCACGAAAAAATAAGAGCGACTATAGATGGGACAAGTCTGAATCATTCAAACTTTTGTCCTGACTCAATAGACTTAGATACTTTAGGAATTAATAGCTTGATACCTGATTTACCTATCTTCACACCTGTAATAGGTTTTGGTAAAGGAAGGATAAAAGATTTAGCGCCGAAAATATCAAAAAATCTAAGACACATTAATTATTGCCCATTTAAACCGGAAAATCAAGAATTTGACTCTGAAAAATTAAAAATTATTTACAATGATTTAAAAATCGATAAATTACTTGAAGAAAGTATTAAAAATGGATTAGAAATAAAGATTTTTTAATACAATAATAGAAAAACTCCAATATTAATGCGATAATGAGCTAATTTTTTGAGACTTATTATTTTTCATTATAAGCAAGCTTAAAAATTAGGCTAATTTATTAAAATTGAGTAAAATTTAGCATAGGATTTTGTAAAGGTTTATAAAGATTCGATAGAAACGAGTTAATATTTCATGGTTAAAGTGGATTTAAATTTATTAAACATATTTGTGCTGAGAGTAAAAAAAAATACGATACAGTACGAGGGAGATACCGTAAGTGATATCATTTCCCAATTTCTTAAAGAATACAAAGATCTCTTAGATGATAGCATCCTATCTAAAAATAAAAAGAAATTAAACTCACAAATGATAATTCTACTTAACGGAAGAAACATAACCTATATGAAAAATTATAAGACTAAGCTAAAAGAGGGAGACCAACTTTACATATCTTTTCCTATTTCGGGAGGTTAATTTTTTTACGGTTATTATTAATCTAGTTTAATTTCACTTTCACTAACCCTCTAAAAAGTAATAATTTATTAATTCCTTCTACTATAAATATTTTGTAGAGTTATTTCCGACATATTTTAAAGAAACTTTAGGGATCATGGTTGTACAATCTGGTGATTAAAAATTAAAAAAATTGCGTTTATAGGATTGGATTACGCCGGCAAGACATCTATAATAACAGCCATTACGAAAAAGTTTGGTTTCGAACAAGAAGTACTCAAATTGATGCCTACACGCAGAATTGCTCGCGATGCCTTTAAATTTTTAGGTATAGAGTTTGTACGGTTGGACTTCGGGGGTCAGTTGCAATATAGAGAAGAGTATTTAAAAAATCCTACGAAATATATTAGCGGAACTGATTTATTGTTTTATGTTATCGATGCTCAGGATTACGATCGGTATGTTGAGACGATAGACTATCTAGATCAAATTTTACTTTTCTTAAAGGAGAATCAAGAGTATCCACCTATATGTATTCTTTTTCATAAATTCGATCCGGAATTAACTAAAGAGAAGGTAATAAACCAGAGGATTTTAACGATAAAGCATGCCTTAATTAGGTACAGTAATGATTATGATATTTTTTTCTTTGAGACTTCAATTTACGATATCAAATCAATAATGGATGCTTTCTCATCAGGTTTATCTTTGTTGTTTGAAAAAATGGAAATGGTTTCTCGATTATTTTCCAAAATAAGTAAAAATTACAACTCGATTATGATAGCACTCTTTGATGCTAAAGGAATAACAATTGGAGAATATTATAAACCTCATTTGCATTTAGTTGAAAAAATTCGGATTTACGATAAATATTTAGAAGCCCAAAAAAAAATTATAGCAGAAAATAGGACGCGTTTAGAATTCTCTGATAAATTTGAAGATGGTAGTAGGTATTCTGGTTTAGTAGAAACCTTGAAGTTTGGGAACTTAGATTTTTATTTATTATTTATTATTGAAGAGGACGAAGAGAATCTAGAAAAAACAGTTGAAGTATTAAACAAATTAGAAGCAGCTAAAGGACAAATGGAAACTATAATATTGCAATTAATTCAATAATATGAGCGTGCATTTTATTTCTTAGAATTTAGTATAAAATCGTTTAGTTCTTTTCCTGTGGGGATTGATTAGTTAATAATTTTAAATCTAGCAGCTTGAAAGGCAAACTTCTAGTTACAATAACGCTAATTAGTTTTGTTAGAATCCCTAATTTAGCTAGAAGCTCAGATGAATTGTAACCACTTCCTCTCCTATTAAATGAACCGGTCCGATTATTTTATTAGGCACATTGGAAAATCCTCTCGTTACAATCTTTTTTAACACTTCTTTACTTAAATCATCAGGATTATATCTAATAAAATTAGCTAACTGAGAAACAATTTCCTCAATTACTTTATCGTAAAAATTAGACTCATAATATAATTCTTTATTCAATTCACCTAAGACGATAATATTACCAGGCATTATAATATTCTTTATTTTATTTAATTCGATAATAACGCAGATGGAGGGATTCGAACCCCCGAGCGCTCACACGCACCGGCTTAAACGGTAATATAACACTACTTTCGAAGCCGGCGTCTTACCAGCTAGGCTACATCTGCTTTAAAAAATATATCTTATTAGGATTAGTTTAAAGAAATATAAATTTTTTTCTAAAACCTCTGATTATAGAATTACAATAAGAATACAAACATAAGAAAGAGGTTTACTATAGGGAATACTCAATTGTCTAAAAATTAAGAATTAGGAACATATATCTTTAATTTTAAAGTAGGATCTAATAATTTTATTAAACCTTCTTCTTCGCATTGCTTTAATAGCAGATTTACAGTTGAAATTCTTACATCATACTTCAGAGCTATATCAGATGCTAGTATTGACTTCCTCTTAGGAAGAGATTCTCTAATTTCCTTTTCTATAGAAACGGGGATAAAAGCATCTCTTTCTACGATACTTATTTGCTTAGTCCTGCCGTATTTTCTTCTTAAATTTAATGTCGCTTTTCTGACTAGTAACTTTTCTTCTTTTTCAGACAACAGTTCCACCATTAAAATGTCAAAAATTAAAGCTAATTGAAATATTTAATATTTAAAATCTAATAAAATTTTTGATTTATAGACTGATTTAAGAATTCTTTTTCCGTATCAATTAGCTAAGCAAATTTAATGGGCATACTCAATTTGAGCGATGATTATTTTTTTAATGTCAAACGAAAAAGACCAGAGGAATTATATAAGAGCGCATTAGAATATTTTAGAGATGAAACTCTTTCTAATTATGCGAAGTCTAAATCAATTTTGCGAACACAAAGAAAAATTACTTTAAGAGCATTGGAAATATTGGAACTTAAGAAAAATCATTGTTTAATACTCGATGCGGGTTGTGGTCCTGGTTTTGTTGCTATTTACCTAAGTGAATTAGGTCACAAGACAATAGCACTAGATATCGTTTTAAACTTTCTCAAATATTACAATATTAGAGATTTAAATCCTATTCTTTCTGATATGTGTTATATTCCGTTCCAACCAAATTCTTTTGACGCTATAATCTCAATTTCAGCTTTACAATGGATCTATAAAGATCTGAATGCAAAAAAAATGCGTATAAATTTAATCAGTCTGTTTAAATCCTTTTATACAATACTCAAGCCTAAATCAAAGGCTGTTTTTCAATTTTATCCAAAAAGTAAAGTCATTTTAGATAGTATTGGAAAAATTATAGCTGAGAACACGAATTTTAAAGGAAATTTTATAATCGATAATCCAGATAGTCCAAAAAAAAGAAAAATTTATTTATTTCTAAAAAAGGAATAATTATAGGCTAAATTTTATATTTTCATGTCTCTGATATATTCATGTAACAATTTAAAGTATTGATATAAATTGATGTAAGTTTACAACCTAAAAAAAGTGTTGAAGGAAGTGCTCTGATAATATGCCAGTTGGTTTAGTGGTCATGAAATGGGACGACCGAGTTGGTACTGAAATTTTAGCGAAATACCCCGAAGAAATTGTAATCACTGATAAAACTTTAATGCAAGTCTATAGTACTCACGAGTATAGTGGAGAATCTGGAATGATCAGTTTAATGGTTGGTTCTTTGAATATTGCATCTTACTACACAGGACCAGATAAAGGCTACTATATTCTGTTATTGTTAAACATTGATGACGATCCTGATACTTACGAGGGAGGTCTAGTCGACGCATCAAGAACAATTTTACAAAATCTTGAAGATAATGCCTATAGGCAATTAGTTCCTTCACTTTTCGGGAGACTTTCTATATATCCATCTTTAAGCGAGGAACAACAACTAGCAATGACTTATCAAGACGATGTAAAACGTCTAATTATCAAACGCTTAAGAGAAGAAGGCGTAGTTTCTAAGTCCGAGTTAATAATTTGGCTAAAAGATAGATATCGCCATGGTTTTGTCGATTTAGAAGGTGCTATCATAGAACTAATTAAAAAAGATATCGTTAAGGAAGCATCAGTGAAAGGGATGCCGTCAGAATTGATCTTTCTAACAAATGATTTGTTGATAATGAGAGTTCCGGCTACTACTCTTTTTAAATCACCTAGCGATAGAGGGTTACCCTCCCAGCTTAGTGATGATTATACAACAGAATCAAAGAAATATTTCAAAAATTATCGACCTTCTGAGGAAGATAATCTTAGAATTTTAGAAATTCTCATTGATCCTCAAGCGTACGAAGTTTTAAGATTGTTGAGAACCGCAATTGTAACTAAGAACGATCTTGAAAAACTGAAAAAGAAGGGAGTTGAAGATATAGATGACATACTGAAATTATTATGGGAGAACCAAATGATCTTGGTTTTCAGAGACGATAGAAACAACGAATATTATGCTCTTCTTTCTGATTTTATGATAAAGTTAATTTTTCCAAAGTACTTATTAAATGTAATTAAATCTGAATACGAGAAAAAATCTAAAGCAGAGCAGGTTTTAATAGAGTATCTAAATGTTCTTGAAAATACGTATTTAGGTTTGAAGTCAACTAAAAAATCAAAAAAGTAAGTTTAGTATACATTTTCTAATTACTTTTAGTTTATTTTTTTTCTAATTTTGAGTTTTATCAAGTATATTTTTAATTTTATAAAAAATAACTTATTGTGATAATTAGTTCTATTAACTTTCTTGTTACTAATAATTAAATATGTAAAGTGGTACTAATTAAGTTAAAAAGTTCTAGTTTTAAAGAATATCTAAAAAAAATATAATTAGGTAATTAATAAATGAATGTTAGAACAAAACAAAAATTTAAAATGACACTGATTTTACTGACGATCTTTATGCCAACCGCTCTATTTTCTATGATTTTATTAAATCAAGGAAATCAAGTTGATTACGGTAATACGACTATAGATGGAGATGTTGATACTTTTGAGATTGACAAAGAAGATGATTACTATCCTAATACAGCCGATATCACTTATGTAAATGAGAAATATGATCTGTCCCTCTGGTGGAATAAGACCTATCGATTCCGAATTGGATTTATTTTAGAAGAAACTGAAGGTATTGATAGATACCAACCGGTAGAAGTGTTTTTTTCATTTAGAGAGGAGGAACATTATGAAAATACTGAAAGGCTTGTTAGTTTCAACGCAACAGGAAACGACGAATGGAGCGATCTATTACCTCTACAAATGTGGAATGTTACTAAGTATCCCACAACTAACTTTATTGAATCCTGTACAATAACTTTTCTGGCAAATGTCTCAGCTAGCACAAACAAAACATA
>JAUWDN010000304.1 GCA_030608765.1 Promethearchaeota archaeon | reverse complement strand
GAGAAAGGTTCTTTCAAATTTCTTTATGTGGTGACCAAAGGTCTCTGAATCCATCGCAGTGATAAAATATCTATTCCGGTGCTTATTATCATTTTTCTCGTTAAATGTTGTAACTAATTTTTCTACAAATTCTTTTGCTGTAATATCGTTGAACGCAACTTTATTACTTAGAATATCATCTCTAAAGAAGAGTTTTAATCCATTTGGAGAACTGTATATGTGTTCATACGGCCATTCTATTGGACAAGCTAATCCGCTCATTATTACCCATTTATAACCTGATTGTCGAATAAATTTAGCAACTTTAGAACTAATAGATAATTCGGGAGGAAAGAATCCATTTTTCTCCCAATTCTTAAATTCTTTTCTATTAACATCCTCGTTTAGGAGAATTTGGCGCTGAGCCTCTTTTTCAGGTATTAACGGAAGAATGGGATGAAATTTTGCGGTTCCTAGAATTTCGAGTTTTTCATCTGCCACTAAATTTTGAACCAGTTCAATAGTGTCTTCTAAATCAAATTCACGGAGCAATTCAATTAGTATCCCACTAATATTCAAACAAATTTTAACATTATCATGTTCTTCCAACATAGAAAATAATGGTTTATAACATTCTTTATCTATTTTTCTTAATATGCCAATATCCTGTGTTGGAGGTTGATAAGCGTGAAGTAAAGGTGCCCAAT
This sequence comes from Promethearchaeota archaeon, assembly GCA_030608765.1. The sequence goes on along the minus strand of JAUWDN010000304.1, from coordinate 1,953 downwards.
ATGACGTCATATCAAATAAAAGGTATGTTTTTTATTATAGTAGGAAGTCATTATAAAAAAAGTTATTTTTCTAAAATTTTTTCGTTTACTGTTGTACCAAAATGAGTCGCTCCAGGTCCGATATGCACTAAAACTTCATCACCGACTTTAACCTCAACAACTGACTTAGCGACCCCATTTTGATCAACAAACCGAACTGTTTCTGCATTTTGGCAAATACAACTAAACGAGATTTTGTTATCTCCCACAGTTGCGTCTAATTCAAATCTAAGCATAGGGCGAGTTTCAATTTTTACTCTTCCAATGGATACAACTCTAACTTCTCCTTTATTTGTAACTGCTAGAACCTTGTCTCCACCTTTTAATTCGCTAAGATATTTTGTACGATAAATTTTATTAGGATCGTTATCAGGAACTAAAACATACGCGGAAACATCACCTGAATTCACTCTAAACGGTCTCGAAGCAACAAAATCGGTCTCAAATGTCTCAGAATGAATCAAACAGAATCCTTTAGCCGTTGAACCGACTAAAAATCCTTCTCCAATCTGGAGAAGTGATGTTGAATCAATGCAAACTCTCTCGCTCTCAGATATGTTTTCTATATTAGTTATTTTTGCTTTAGTTAGCTTAACATTAAATTCGGTTTGGAGCAAGCCTTTTAATTCAACAATCTCACTAACATCTTTTGGAGTTATAAGTATTCCATCAACGCCTATTTCTAACGTTTTTAACATCAGTTCAGCTTCTTTTACATCCTCTACTTGAGCAATTAAATCAGTATCGTGAGTATGCATTTCTGCTATTAGATTCTCAAACGGTATTATTTTCCAGTCTTTTGCTGAAACGATTATAAAATTAACTTCATTTGTTTCAGAAAGCTCTATTACTTTTTGTTCATCCGCTTTAGACGTTAATTCTACGAGAAGACCACGATTTATTTCTAATTTTTTACTATTTTTAAGATGTTCAAAACTTTCAAATATCACGTTTTTAGCGGGTACTTCAGGATTTTTAGTAAAAGGAATAATACGTTCAACTTGAGCTAATTCTAAATGAGTTTCTTTAGAGAGTAAGAAATTAAGGAGATTCATATTCAAAGCTTCTTGTATTAACGCTTTAAAATTATCCGTTTTTTTCTCGAAATTTAAAATTATTTTTTTCATTTAATAATCATTAAAGTTTGGTCTATGAAAGTTTTATTGGTAAGAATATTTATACTAAATTAAATTCTATCAAATTTTTAAGTAAATAAAATCATATTAATTATAAATATAAAAGAGATTTGACATATGGCGTTAAAGAAGAAACTTTTTCCAAGGAAAAACAAAGAAAAAGAGGAGCTCGTAATTAAAGCAAAGGCTCATATCAGAAAAATAGCCTTAGCAAATAAAACATATAACAAAAGAGCAGAGATTTCTAGGAAAAACGCTAAAATTGCGATAAAGAGGGGAGAGAGAAATAGAGCCAAAAACTATCTTATTCAACATAAACAGTATCAGATGAAGGTCGATCGCGGAAACAACATTCGGGCTAAAATAGAGCGCCAAATTGAAGCGATTGATGAGGGCCGCATGATATCTATGACAGGAGACTTAATGGGTGGGATTAGAGACGAGCTACAAGGTATTGCAAGTAAGGTAGCCCCCGAAAAGATAGCCGAAATCGCAGAAGACTCTGAATTATACGTTTCAGAAATCGAAGAATCTGCCGAAATTCTTGCTGGTGATCCTGAAATTGATTTAGCAATTGATGTAACTGACGAATTAAACCAACTTGAAACTGAGATGCTCTTAGAACAGGGCGGACAAATGCCAGTTGTCCCGGACGATGACCTTGCTTACATTTCAGAGTTTGATGAGATAGGTGAAGAACCTGAAATACGAACAAAAGCAAAATTATCAGATGAAATTGATAAGCTTCGAAAAGAATTAGAAGGTAGTTAATATTTTC
>JAUWDN010000041.1 GCA_030608765.1 Promethearchaeota archaeon | reverse complement strand
TCATCACCAGTTAAAAAACGTGAACATGTCTCATCCAACTTCCTAATAATATGATTTCTATCTTTCCAAATAATCCAAGTACTGCCTGACTTTTGGAAATAAAATCCGTCGTAATCCTCTTTTATTCGAGATAATGTTTTTTTCACAAAACTCCACGAAAAGCCAGTTCTTTCGACGACTTCTGCTATAGCTATGGGGCGATTTATTTCAAGAATTATGTTAAAAAAATCAATTATTTTTTCGAAGCCCGTTTTAGGGGTTGTATTTTTCTCGTTCAAAATATTATATTCAAACTAACTTTTATATACTTTAAATAAAGATTTAGAATATTTAATACTCATACTTTAGTTTTATTATTGCTTCTAGCGCGAACTTAAGTATTAATAATTAATTATTTTCTAAGTTTAAGAAAAGCGCCTGATTTCATCATTTCACAAGGTTTAAAGTAGTTTATTTTGGTTGTTTCAACGAGTTCCTCCAGCATCAATGACCATTTTTCGTAATTCTTTTTACCGGCTCCAAATGGTCCAGGCATGTCCATACCCGCTAACATAGTATCATCAATCATTTTATATCCGGAAACAATTTTTTCCTCTAATAACCGACAACCCTCGTTTAATTGAATTGCGTAATATTGCTCAGGGCTGAATAATCCTGCTTTCTCATTAGTTTTACGATTAGGTTTTCCTTCAAACCACTCGTAGATACCTTTTCCCGTTTTCCTTCCCAGGTTACCTTCTTTGAGAAGGTTTGTTAGCTTTTTACCGGGAGCAAATTCAGGCGATATTTCTTTGACAAAATAATTCATTACATCGCAAATAACATCTAAACCAAAAAAATCCCATTTAGCTAAGGGGCCCAATTCAGGTGGAGGCACAAAATCGTTGTCGATCTTTTCGTAGGGAATTCCTTTATCAGTAGCCATATCTAAAATCCAATTAAATAAGAGGTTAGTTGTAATAGTTAAGCGATTCACAATAAATCCGGGACTTTCTTTTTCTATTTTTGCAATATACCTTTTGCCTTTGAGTGCTGGCAGCTTTTGACCAATTGCTACCCCTATGTCAAATGCTTCTTGTGATGTTTTTTCCCCTTTTATTAATTCAATTAACCTAAGTAAAGGAATTGGAGTAAAAAAATGCATACCAATTACTTGTTCAGGTCTGTTTGACGCTTCGGCTATTTTAGAAATACTCATCGTTGAGGTATTTGTTGCTAATACAGCATGTTCTGGTGCATATTCCCCCAGTTCTTTGAATAAACCTTGCTTTAATTCCATTACCTCTGGTATAGCTTCTACAATAAAATCGGCTTCTTTGATTGAAGTTATTAGATTTTTTGAAGTAGAGAGGTTGTTAATTAATGAGTTTGCTGTTAAGCCTTGTCCTAATTTTCCTTTAGATTCGATTTTTTCAAGACCGGCTGTTATGTATTTCTTCGCACTGCTTAGAACATTTTCATTAATATCGTTAAGAATAACCTTATCGAACAAATTTGACATTAAAGCGACTTGTGCTATTTCTCTACCCATTGTCCCCGCCCCAACAACGACAAATGTTTTAAAGCGACTTAAATCTATCATTTAATATTCAACTACAAGAAATTTTACTAACAAAATTAATATGAAAAATAAATGCTTATTATAAAATATCAAAAATCATATAAAAAATATTATTAATTGACAAAGCAAAAAAGTACCTATACCCATGAATATCGAAATTGGGAGCCCTGGCAAAATCTTATTTCGTTTTAATCCCGATATCGTAATTCCTGTTCCTATTAGTATTGCAACTGTAGTAAAGATTACAATCACTATATTATTAGTAAAAAGTAGGACGGAAGAGGTAAGTAGACTATAAAAAGCCAAGTCTCCAATTCCTATCTCTAATTTTGAAGTATCGTATACTCCTTCACCACTTTTAATTTTTTCTTCTACCTCAGCGTAACTCGGGTCGCTCTCATCATCCTTATTGGATATGAGATCCATCATTGTTTTAATAGGCCCACGCTTATAGAGAACAGCAAAGATATCCCACAAGGAAATGCCTATTAATATAGCTAGCGTGCTCCAGAACTCTAAAATAATGCTCATCGAAGCACTTACTAATAAGCTAATATATAATACAATAAAGTTTTTAGTTTTAATTGATTTTGAGGTAAAATAATAGTAAATTAGCAGAATAACAGAAATTGCTGTTAACGCAGGGATATAGATGTTGGTAAATAATAAGTAGAGCTTGACCAGAGATGCCGTTTCAGGAAATTGAACAAATATTATAAATATTATAACATCTAAAAACATCAAAGTGATAAAGAAACTTACAAAACCAAAACTCAATCCAAATATGTACTTTATAACGCCCACACCTATTCTTCGAATTAAAAATATTATGAAAAAAGCTGAAATTGCCGATATTACCGTAAAAACGATACCGTTTAATACGACCCCTAAAGCCCCAAATTCATCTACAGGGAAGTAGCTTCCCTCAACTTCTACACCAACAACAACAAATGTGAGATAGGCTAAAATCCCCGCAACCAATACAGCTATAATAATAGGTAAAGGATACAAGGAAGATTTAATCCTGTATGTGGGAAGGAAATGCGGTACAAAATCCTTTTCTATAACTTCCTTTTCGTATTCAATACTTTCCAAATTTGAATGTGAATCTTCTTGACTATTATCTTGAATATCTAAAGCTTTAGGGTTAGTCGGCATAAGGGAATTAAATAAAATTTTTAAATTTATTATTTAAAATTATAAAATTAATAATAACTTAAATATATAATAATAATGAATTATAATATAGCATAACCGCATGGCAAAGTAATTCTACTATGTCAAATTATCGAAATAAACAGAAGTTTTTAATTAATCAAGCTATACCCTTACAATTAACTAAAAAAACTAATAGAAAAAGTATATATCCTTGTTACTTGGGAATCTTGTTAATTGGTAATATTTCACCAACTATTTTAAAGAAAATAAAATTCTATTTAGTTCAAATATTTGATTCCTTTTTTTATGATATAGTTTTTATGGGCGAGAAAAAGTTAGACCCTTCTTCAATTGATTTAAACATTAAGGAGGAATTTAACTTATTAGACAATACTTCAAAGAGAGTATTTCTTCAACCAACTAATAAATTTTACTCGATTATCAAGAATCAAATAAAGGAAAAAAATTTAGCTCTTGGCATAGGATTGACGAATCTTCCAATTTATTCTAGTAGCGATGAAAATATATTATTTCTTTTTGGCGAAGCTCATATTAAACATAGATGCGCTATAGTTTCGGTTTATAATTTATCAGATTTCCTTAAAAAAGAAAAATTTAATAGTAGGATAATCAAAGAAACGATCCATGAACTCGGGCATTTAATTTTAGGTCCTGAACATTGTCTTGGCGATTATTGTGTTATGCGTTTTTCTGCAAATATTGAAGAAATTGATAGAAAATTATTTCATTTATGTGAGAAATGTAAACTAAAATTAGAAGAAATTAGAGTATTAAATAACTTTTAGAATGTCACATTTGGCAAGGGCTCTATAAATTCTTTAACTAACTCAACTCTTGCTTTTCTATCTTCTCTATTATATCGCAATGGGTAGAGTTGGTCAATTGTGAATTTGTATAATTTTATCCATGTTTTCGCTATTTCGCTCACTCTATAGTTTTGAGCAACTTTTTGAGCATTTTTACCAAACTCAGCTCTTAAATCATCGTCTTTTAATAGTTTTACAACGTAATCTTTGAATTGATCAAGATTGTTGGCTAAATAACCCGTTTTACCATGGCGAATAATATTGCTAATACCACACGCATTTGCTCCGACATTAGGTGTTCCTTGAGCCATAGCTTCAAGTAACACAAGCCCTTCAGCTTCAATCCAAGACCATAAACATGTTAAGTCTGCTGCATTATATAATTTTAATAAGTCTGGAAAAGGAACTCTACCAGCATAAGACACAAAATCTCTATATTGTTTCTTTTTTATTATTCGTTTTACTTGATCTTTTGACGGACCAGCACTACCAACCAATATCAAATGTGCATCAGGAACTTCGTCATGTACTCTTTTGAATGTTTTAATAATATCTATTGGGTGTTTTTCTGGAGATAATCGCGAAGCATAGAGAAGAATCTTTTTCCCTTCTAAACCGTATTTTTCGCGAATTCCATTTTCTTTTAAATCTGTATAATATAAATCTCGAATGCCGTTAGTCATACATACAATCGGTTCTTTAAACCGGTAATCTCTTAATAAATCTTTTTTGGATTTAGTGGCAACATGCACAAAATCATACTTATCGACAATGTGACGTTCGTATCTCCAAATTAGATCTCCTTTAGTCAATAGTTTACCAATTATAGGGACGTATTGAGCGGTATAATATTGCATAGGGCTATTGTGAGTGCCTATCATGGGTATTCCCAAATACTTAGCCCAATTTATACCCATAGACCCTACTACAGCGTGTGTATGGATATGGGCAATATCCAAATAATCATGCTGGCAAAAAAAGATTTTATGTATAGGAGCACTTAAAACAAATCCCGTGTTATGTCCAATAATTGCACCTCCAATTTCGTGTAGGTGCAAGGTTTTCGGTATTTTATAGCCATTCTGAATTCGAGGTGCAAATACATGGACATCATGGCCAAGATTTGCGATTGCTTCTGAAAGAAATCTAACAGCATGAGCAGTTCCGTTGATTTGGCTATACATAGTGCTAAAAAAACCAATATCAAGAGTTTGTTTAGCCATAATCAGAGTCCCAAAATAGATATTATTAATAGTATTATATATATATAGACATATATCTAGGTTTTTAAACTGTTTCTTTTATTAAAATTTTCACGGTTTCTTAATAAAATCGTTAAAACCGTTAATTTTATTTGAAATAATTTAAAATTGAATTTATTTTTTTAAATATCGAAGTAATATCCAGAGGAATTACAATTATTACGCGCTTTTAGTCATAGTTATTTTAAGTATATACCTTAAATATTTAGGTGTAAAAATTATGCTAAATTATCATATGCGAAAAAAAGAAAGAGAGATAACAGACAAAAATAAAATAGCGCAAATTATAAAGCAAGGTAAGTATGTGACAATTTCGATGTGTAGAATGAACGAGCCTTATATTACTACTTTAAGCTATGGTTTTGACGAGGAACAAAATTCTTTATACATTCACAGTGCAAATATGGGTTTAAAGCTTGATATTATAAAGGAGAATCCTAATGTATGTGGTACAATTATCGAAGATTTAGGCTATATTATGAGTGCTTGTTCACATAAATATCGTTCTATTGTATTTTGGGGGAAAATTGTATTTACAAAAGATTTGGAAGAGAAAAAACATGGTTTTGACGTGTTATTAAATCATTTAGAAGAAAACCCAAGTAAAGTGAAAAAGAGCCTTCTAAAAAACGAAGAATCTTATGTCGACACATGTATTATTAGGTTGGATATTACTAAGGTGACAGGGAAAGCCTCAGAATAAAGTTTTATAAATTTAAAGTGTATATTCAAAGAATCATAAAATTTTTTTTAAATACATGATATATCAATAATATGGATCCTGTTGAAGAAAAAAAAATTGTTGAGGAAATTTTACTGAATAGAAGGTTGTCTTATTCAATTGAATTAGTAGATATCGAGGGAGATAAATATACTATACGTAATAATTTTGGCTCTACGATAGTGTATTACAAAAAGGACGATAATTATTACCTAGAAACAGAATTAGAATAATTTTAAAATATTTTTCGATATAAATTGTTTTGTTACTCTAATTTTAGAACTTTTTCTCTAATTTAAATTCGAATTACAACATAAGGAAACGATAAATTATGTATCTATATACTTTTAATAAGTTAATTTAAAATATATGGTAAATAAGAAATATAAACTAAAAGACATAAAATTATAAGATTGTCATTTTTTTATTTTAACAGAGAAAGATTTAAATTAATATAGAATTCTGGCTAAGTTTATGGGAAGAAGAAAGCTTAAATCTAAAGGTTCTGAGGATAGATTCACGGAAGAATTTCGCGCGGTTATAGACAATTCTACATCTCTTTCTATGTATAATGAAAAAAGGAGATCAGTCTGTGTTATTCGTAAGAATTTAGCTAAAGACTATGAAATTGAAGTAGATTCTTCAGAAGCACCAGTATTAAATAAATTTTTAGAAAAACCTCAACCTTTTGAAAGTTCAATGGCGCATTTAAATATTTTAGAAGAAGAAATTTTCCCCTTGATAGACGCTTTTAAAAACACATTTGGAGCAGAAAAAGAGTTAAAATTGCATTCCATTAAACTTGCGGTTGGCGGAAGCAATACTGATTATGTTACGATCAGAGAGAAAGACTTAATTAAATATGACGTAAAACCAACTTTAAGCGGTTTGAGAGATTTCATTAAAGAAAATAAAGATAGTATCTTAGGTTTTCTAAATAGTGAATATGTGAGCGAAGAAGGAAATGTCATTTATTTAAATTGCGAGAAAAGAGATGTTTCTGATAATATTTATTCTGTCAAAATTGTAATACTTGCTTCAATGCAACAACGAGGATATTTTCTCCAACAAGAGCATAAATACTATGGCTTGCAATTATTCATCATAATAGAATCAAAAATACCCAATGATGATAAGTTACTTGGGTTTATGAAAGAATTAGGAATTGATTGGGAATTAATCTTTTTTAGAAGAAGATTAGCAATTCACGATTGGACTGAGATTGAGTGTCAAGCTGATTCTGACAACCTCAAAAGTTTTTTAAGGGTTAAGTATGACACTTTAAATTATTTTGACATTAATAATATTATCAGACTAATAGATAAAAACAAATTACCTTTTAGCATAGCTGATAAGATGGGTTCTTTATTGTTTAAGATGAAATCTGAAAGATCCATACAATTACAAGATAAAACAAATTATAATAATATGGAATACGACGAAACAATAAACAGTGGCTCACTACATTCAATTGATGAATATTCACTAACCTTAAAAAAAGCAGAAATTGCTGCAGCAGCAAAAATTGCTTGTGCTTACTTAGGATTCCATAAACAAATCAAGTTTGACAGAGATATTTCTGATGCAGAAATACTAAAATATCAAGATGAATTAACTACTTTTTAAAATTAAGTATCACCTTTAAAAAATAATAAAAGAATTAGTAAGAGTTATTGATATAATAACTTTTAATTTAACGTATAGGATTCCTTTAGTAAAGAATGGTTAATTTCACCAACAGTAATACTCTTTCCTGTTCTTACATTTGTTACAGTATAAATCGCTGGAGCAAATAACCCTGGATCGATTGCATAAAAATCATAGTTAGCTGCTTTAAATGTTTCAATAAAAGGTTTACCATAACTAGATGAGGTATTAGCCGGAGCTTTTTCCAAGAGATCAAACA
>JAUWDN010000187.1 GCA_030608765.1 Promethearchaeota archaeon | reverse complement strand
AATTTTATCGAGCAATCTTAGTATTACATCTCCGTTTCCCCATTTAATATCTTCGATTTCTATATCTTTTAGATGCTTCTTAATGTTCTCGATTCCTAATTTATTTTCTACTAAGTAAATTAAAAATGCGATAGAAACTCCGCCAGAAATTGTATCGAAACCGTAGACATTGCACATATGATTGGAGAGGATCACCTTCTTCGAATCAAATACACCGCATAAAGGCCCAAAAGCGGCAACTGACTCGTATTCTGGACCATCAACTCTAATCTCTTTACCTTCGTGCTCTACAATGGTTGTTTTACCACACCTCATAGTACAACCCGAGCAACCGTAATCTAAAACGGGATATTCTTCTCGTAGCGTTTTTCCCGTGAGTTTATCGGCAAAAAATTCGTTTCTAGTAAAATAATATCCTGGCGTGTCACCCAAAGCCATTCCCATGTCTAAATAGCAGTTTGTACCATATAATGTGAAAAGGAAAGGAACTAATGTTTTAAGAAGGTCTTTCCGTTTAAAATCTGCTTCTTCCTTTAACAACTGTTTGCCGATGGTATTATCTGCGATTTTAACTCTTTTAGTTCCATGTATTGCTATTGCCTTTAAGTTTTTTGACCCCATGATTGCACCCATTCCAGATCGACCAATAGCGCGTCCTTCGTCGTTAATTATTCCAGCGTACTTTACAAGATTTTCACCTGCAATACCGATAGTAGCAACCCTGATCTTATCGTTATTGATCTTTTCTTTTAAATATGATTGACTTTCGTATGTACTTTTACCCCAAATGTCATTAGCATCTTTAAACTCAATAATTTCGTCGTGGATGTAGAGATATATAGGATTTTTTGATTTGCCCGTAATAACTATTGCATCGAAACCACTATTTCGCAATGAAATAGGGAAATAGCCCCCAGAAGTGCCCTCGCCCCAAATTCCTGTAAGAGGTGAGATTGCAGTAACTGAATATCTTCCTGAAGATGGTCTTATCGTTCCTGTTACAGGACCAGTTGCAAATATCAGAGGATTTATTTCAGAATAAGGGTCATTTTTTAAAGTTCCATAATCATTCTCTGATAAGAGATCGTACGTTATTTTAGCGCTTAATCCCGTACCTCCAAGATAATCTTTTGCAATTTGAGGATCCAAATCTTTAACATTAACGGTTTGATCAGTTAAGTTAACATATGCTATTTTTCCATTATAACCAATTAAATTTTCACTCATTTTTTTCCCTCATACCTTATTTATTAAAAATTAAAAATCAATATTCTGTGAATCCCATGCATATTCAAAAATGGTCTTAAATAGCTTTTCACTCATTGAGCGAAAAGAGGTTAAAGATACTGCATCGTCAGCCGCATAATTTGTCAACAAATCAAGCTTATCAAAGTATTCTTCTTTAGTAATTACAGGATTTTTCATATCTTTTACACATACCGGTGCATCAAGAGATTGTATAAAATCTCTTACAGCTTGAAGAAATTCGTTAAGTAATTCTTTTCTACTCTTGTTTTCAACCTGAACATTGAAAATCGGACATAATAATTGCCACCTATCTGTTACTTTTGCTTGAAAAGCAATTGAGTAAACCGTGAACAACCCTACACTAAGTCCGTGGTGAATGTTAAAGATTTTACCAAAACTATGTCCTAATGCATGATCAATTCCCGGGGTTGTATTACCAAATCCTATTCCTGCCATTAATGAAGCCATTTGCATATGTTCTCTCGCTTCTATATCTTTAGCACCGTATTTATATGCGCGCGGTAGGTATTTTAGTATTTCTTTTATCGCTGTTGAATTCATTGCATCAACATAGGGGCTACCCCAATTCGATACAAAGCTTCCAATGGCATGAGAAAAAGCATCTAAACCTGTAGCCATAGTCAGAAATGGAGGCATGTCTTTTACGAAATCTGTAAATAAAATCGTTATATCTGCACATAACTCATCGCTTAGCACTTCAAGTTTTTTTGGAGGGTCTCGATCAGTATCAGTAATTACAGCTACTTGAGTTACCTCCGAGCCAGTCCCTGAGGTTGTAGGGATTGCTATAAAACATTTCATTTTCTTTCGCAATCCTACAGAACCAAAATACGGTAGAATCATAAAGAGATTTACTTCCGGTTTTTCATACTTAACCATTACCATTTTCGTTGTATCCATTACGCTGCCGCCCCCTATAGCAATTAACACTTGGGGTTTAAATTCCTCGCATATTTTAGCGCCTTCATAGATAGTTGGAATTGGTACCTCTGGCTCTACACCAGACCATATTTTATATTCCATATCGATTAAATCAAGGTAATCTGTTATATATTTAGCAAATTTTTGAGTGTAGGAATCTGTTATGATTAAGGCGCGTCTCTCTTCTTTATCAAGCGTTGCCTCTAAATAATTGGCAACTCGGAGTAGTGATGCTTTTCCTTGATAAACTTTAGATGAGATATAAGTTGACATACCTCCTCTTAAAGCTCTGCCACCCATTAATGCCATCATATCCTTAATGATTTTTGCTTCATACCAAGCTAGTTTTTTTTCCACCATTTTAATCCAAACTCCTTGAAGAGTTCATAATATTTTTAGTTCAAAATTAGATTTTCAAAATAAATTTTTGTATCTTTTTAATTATAATTTATTGGATATAAACTTGAATTTATACTTATGGAGCAATTAGACATATTTGTAGAGGATTATTTATCGAAATTTTTTCGAGGATTTTTTAAAACTATCAGCTACTTAAACAAAATATTAAATACGTTTAAACGATGTCAAATTTTCAAGAAAATCAAGTTGGCGTAAATAAAGTCTGTCTCGCTTTTTCAATATCTCTTCCTCGCTTTTTCCATGATAATCGTAAAGCCCTTTCCCAGATTTAGCTCCAAGATGATTATTATCTACTTTGTCTTGGAGTAAACCTAAGGTTCCTCCTTTAGATTTTATAATATCTAATACTAAATCAAGTCCAGTGAAGTCTTGAGATTGTGCAATACCCACAATTGGTAATCTAATACCTAAAGTCGATTTAATCGCAAGATCAATTTGTTCTGGTGTTGCTATTTTCCTAGCTAATAATTCATACATAGCGCCATATAATGCATTTTGAATACGGTTCACTATATATGAGGAAATAAATTTCTTAATTACAATTGGTTTTTTTCCTATTTTTTGAATTAAATTAACAGAAAAATCTACAACTTCTTGGGATGTTTTTCTACCTGGTACTACTTCTACAACGGGGATTATGTGCGGTGGCGAAAACCAATGATGAGCTATTACTCGGCTTCTATTTTTAACACCTTTAGTAATTTGAAAGATATCTAAAGAGGAGGTATTACTTGCAAGAATTGCATTCTCAAGACAAAATTCGGATAATTGTTCAAAAATTTTCTTTTTTAGTTCTACAACTTCATTTACTGCTTCCAATACAAAAAGCTTGTCGCTTGCAGCCTCTTTAATGTTAGTTTTAGGGTGAATCCGTGAGATAATTGAAGGAATCTCTTCCATTTTTACCCTATTAAATTCTGCTAAAACATCAAGGTTTGATTTAATTAATTTTAGAGCGTGATCAAGTTTCTTTTGACGTATATCCACGAGATCTACTTCAAAACCAGCTTGAGCGTATACTTGGGCTATTGAATGCCCCATAGTACCTGCTCCAATTATTAAGACACTTTTCAAATCTTCGTTTTCTATCAATCTATATCACAAGTTCAATTTTAGTTTAATTAAATTATTATATGATCCAATTCAAAATAAAATTATCAAAACCAATTTAAATAATGATTACCGATGAGTAAAGATATAAAAATTGTTTCTATAATAGGTGCTGGCTATTTAGGTAAACAAATAGCTGAGAGATCGGCATTAAAAGGATATACCATACGTCTTTATGATACAAATGTAGAAGATTTGGAAAAATTCTACAGAAAATTAAAGGGAAAAAAAGAGACAACGGGAGAAATGACTTCACATGAAACTATTGAAGACGCTGTAAATGACGCAGACTTAATTATCGAAGCAGTTCCAGAACTATTAAAATTAAAAAGAGAG